>JAKAXS010000180.1:0-4756 GCA_021816505.1 Pseudomonadota bacterium | reverse complement strand
GATCTTCATCGATTTCGTCGTCTGCGTTGCCGAGCACAAGAGGAGCGCGTTCGTGCAATCAACGCAGAACTCGCTCGGCCGAATCCGACGAGCCGCCATGGCTTTGACCGTCGTCACCGGCCAGCAGATCCAAATCGCGCATGGCGAAGACCGGGTCGCTCTGCCTCCGTCGCTGCGAGGCGCGCTCGCACTCCATCGATCCGCAGGCCCAGTCCTTATCATTCAAACTGCGGGGGAGCCGCTAGACTTGGATCACCTCGCAGGGGTGGCGGGACAACTTGCTGCGGCCCTCGGCTCGCGTGAGCTAGCTCACGGACTCGACGCTGCATTGTTGCGGCTCGCAGGCGCCCTACGCGACCAGGCGGGAGAAGCACCTGACGATTCGACAGTGGCCGCGGCGCTCGGAGTGGAACCGGAAGCGATCAGACAAACTCGTCGGCTTGCGTGTGGAGACCTCATTGGGATGTTGGATCTCGCCATCCCACTCTCTGCCTGCACTGGAACACCTGAAGCCACGTCGCGCCTGCAGGAACTCGCCGCGCAAGACGACCCACACGATGAAGATCTGCGCGCTGCGCTAGGAGTCCTGGCCACCTGCCTGGGGATTCCCTTGGCCCAGCTTGAGGAGCGGATGATGCCCCTCGTTGACTTGTCCGAGCTGAAAGCCGAGTTCTCGCTCCCCATTGCACGACTCAATGCAGCTATCGCGCTCCTGGGCGGCCGGTACAAACCGGTCACAAACGAACACATGCACAGAGATGCGTGGACACGCCACTTGCGTCAGCGGCTGCCCGAGACCATCGAGCGACTGCGGGAACGCGCCTCCGGGACGTTCGACCGCCGAGAGCCGCTCACGGCATACGCCGCCGCGCGGGACGACGCCCTCGAGATACCGCCAGATCCAGCTTGGTATACGACATATGACGAACTACCCGACGCGGTCATGGACGCTCACATCGAGCAGTGGATCGCGGCTCGCTTGCCAGTCGACGTCGCCGAGGCACCACTCAGCCTCACGCTCACCGATAGCAGAGCAACAAATGGCGCAAGGCTGCGCGAGTTCTTGACTAAGTTCTCCCCGGTGCTGGCTGCATGGGTTCGGGCGCCCGGCGCCACCACGACAGCGGAGATCCGCCTGGCATGGGCTAATCCGGAAGCGACGTGCGACGCCTGCACCGCACAAGCTCGAGACGGTGGGTGGCTCGACTTCCGCCCACTCGACGAGGAAGCGATCGCGAGCTGGCTGACCGTTGATGGGCTCTGGCCGGTCGGGCGCGCCGCAAGCGCGGACCTCGCGACATGGGGACTCTCTCCTGACAGCATTGCCAGCAGCGAAGAACGTGCGAAGGCCGAGCGGGCCGAACAGCGGCGCCGCCGGACGCAGGTGGAGTTCGCCGGCGTGACAATGTCAGCGCTCTCGGATGGGTACGCGAACCTTGTCGCGGCGGTTGCCGCGATCGCCGATCAAGCGCCCGCTCTGGAGCACGTCTCTCCGAATGACGCTACGTTGGAGCCGATGGATCTCCCGAAACCGGGCGGGGGCTCGAGCGGCGGCAGCAACCGCGGAGCGCCGAAGTTGGCCGAGAGCGGCATGTCCGACGAGCAGAAGCTGGCAGTCGGCCTCATCGGCGAGCTTTGGGCTCGCGAGTGGCTGCGCCGTCGACATCGCCTCGAGATAGTTGATGAAAACATTTGGGTTTCCCGCTATCGCGACGCTGTGCTCAACACGAGCGGCGGCTCGGATAGCTGCGGGTACGACTTCATCGTCGCGACGAAGAGCCGCACCTACTACTATGAGGTCAAGGCGAGCACAGGCGACCCTCTCCGCTTCGAAATGGGGCCGACTGAGATCGTCGCGGCGCAACGTTACCGCGCTGATCGCGAGCACCGCTATCGAATCCTGTATTTGGCCTTTGTCAGCGACCCAGCTCGGATGACGCCTAAGCTGCTAGCCAACCCGTTCTCTGCCAAGGCGGCTAGGAAGTTTCGCGTCGTCGGAAAGGGCAGCGTTGTCTACGAGTTCGATCCGACCCAGTAGAGGCCAGAGGCTGAGCAGACACCAATAACTGTGCCGTCGGTCTTGGCCATGACGGCTCGCTCGTGGCTGGAGACAACCCCTCGCGATAGCTTGGGCGGTTGAGGTTAGAGCGAGTCATTGGCTGGGCGGGAGTGTGTATCCGCATCAGTCATAGTCCGATACGTAAGCGTTACGCGCTGCAGATGACCTGAAGTGGAATCTCGTAGGTATCGGAAAGGAACCTCTCTGTAACCGCGAGGAGTGCCAACTGTCCCTCTGATGCCTGCGCACGCGACAGCCCGGGCTGTACGACATAGACCCTGAGCTTCACGTCGGATCTTCGACTCATCTCGCGAATCTCCAGCAGCAACTCAACCGTGCCACGCTCCAACCGTTGCGGCGCGCCCCGCTGCAATCGTTGATCATTTCGACGAAGCAGATGCGTAAACAAATCGGTTCGGCGTAGATGATTGGTGAGCCAGGAGACACTGCGTTGCGCTTGGCCGCAGACCACGTAAAGGTCGTCAAGGCGCCGACCAGGCGCACCGCCAGCATATTTCAGGTGATACAACTCAACCTCGATTCGCATCGCGATTGGGTCGGTTCGGTCGATCTTGATTGCAACAATATCGGCGGCCTCGTTGGCGCCATCATCGTCGAAGACGATGTCATATGAAGCGTCTTGCAACAGGCGCTGGATAACCTTGTACTGGATAGTGCCGGCGCGCCGCTCCTCACCCTGCGACTCCGCGCGAATGTCGACATCGGACCAATCGGCAACCTGCAACCGCAGCGGATCAAAACGCGGCAAATCGTCAGCGGGAAGCTCGGTGTATTCGCACCCCTCTAGCGATGACCCGTCGGCGAACCATACGATTGGTGGGGTGTCAGTGAAGAACTCTGTCAGCGGCTCGATCTTGGACCCCAAACCAATCTCAAGCACGATGCCACTAACGTGTACGAATCGAAAGTCGAAATTGTCCCCGTCGGACGCGAGTTCTAAGCGAAGAATGCTCTCCCAACGTTCGCAGAAAACACGAATCAACAATGGAGCCCCGGACACCGGCGCGACCAATGCAATACCGACGTTCGTCGACGGCTCCTCTGAGATCCCAGGCCCAAGAAAGCGGCAACCCGACTCGGGCCGCTCAAGCAGATCTTTCGGCCAATCTACCGCAATGGCCACGGTCGCCGGCACTGTGCCAACTGGCCGCGGCTTTAGCGTCCCAGCCAGCACTATGTCGGGATCAATGGTCTCGTCCGCAATCTTGGCTCCTATCGAGCGCGCCCAGGCCGCAAAGCCGTCGACCCTCAGTCGTAGATTCGACCAAACTCGGCCGCCTTTGGCCGCGCCTATGGACATCATCTCGCCACCGTGGAAGCCGACTCCCGCGAGCACGGCACGCTTTGCCCCACGTCGCGCAGCTTGACCGATACGCGACTCGACGTCGGATCCCATACGGCTGGTAAAGCGGACTTGACGCCCCAAGTGCTCGTTCAAGCCGACGTTGTTCAGAATCAGCCGCTTGATTCCGTGGAAGGCGCGGAATACCTCAGGGGCAATAACCAACTGCACGTCCTGACCACAGAGCGCCTTCGCGATCTCCTTGTACTCGCCATTGAGGCCAGAGCCGTGCAGGTAGAGCAGCGCGCGTTCGCGATCCCACACAGCGACGAACAGCTCCCAGACCGTCTCGCGAATCGACTCCACGTCGCTCCAGCGCACACTCTGGTCGGTCGCTGTTAGGACCACTAACGTGTTCTCGACCTTGTTGAGCGTGTGGAACACCTTGTCGCCGGAGGTCACGCCGCGCATGCCGCCCCTGAACCGATCTGGGGTCCAGGTCGCGCAATTGGTCTTGTAGACCACCATGCTCGCGGCAGGCCGCAAGTCGTTAAGTGGCACCTCGTCGAGGAAGATACCGAAGCCGCGAAAGAACTCCTGAGATATCTGCTCCGCTTCGATGGCCGCTGTGCTGAGTTCAGGCAGCAGGGCGTTCCAGTCCGGATCCTGGCTGTAGAGCCGTCGCAACTCGTCGCACACATCAACCAGTGCGATGTTGGCGATAAACACAGGGTCCCCGAGGTCACCCCGCGCGCGGGTAAATCGCCCAGCGAGCTGAAGCGTGATGGCGAGACTCTTTCGGATGTCGTGGAAGGCTGCGATCTTCAACTCCGGCAGGTCGAAGCCCTCGCCGAGCATGTCTACGCACACAACCACGCGAGCCGATCCATCAAAGAGCTTGCGCTTCGCAGCCTGTTGATCCCAGCTCGACATGCCCGAGTGAATCGCCACCGCCTCATATCGTTCGAACGACTGATATAACGCCAGGATCGAGGCAGCACGGTGCCTGTCAGCGACGCGAGCCATGACAATGTGCTTGCCCGTCGTATCCGCGTCGAGTTCATCAAGAGCTGCCATCGCGATCTCCCGGTCGCCGTTGGTGGCATTGAACTCACGAACCGGGCGAAATCGGATTGGACGAAAATATCCTTCCTGCTGCGCTTTCCGCAGCGGATAGACGTAAACGAGCTTGCCATCCACAGCCTGACCGTCTTCTCGAAATGGCGTCGCCGTGAACTGCAGCACTCGCTTCCCGCGAAACCGCTCGCGAAACACCTTCCATGTATCTGCTTCAGAGTGATGCGCCTCGTCGATGAACAGGTGCGTGCAAAGTTCGGCCATGTGCTGCTGGATGGCAGGCTCGCACGTTCCGACCAGATGACTGGAGATCGGAA
>JAKAXS010000179.1 GCA_021816505.1 Pseudomonadota bacterium | reverse complement strand
GATGACGAGCGGAACGCTGCCCCCCAACAGGACGGCGTAAACGCAGCGCGGCAGATTGGCGTTGAACGAGATGGCGCAGAAGCTCGCGAGCGCGATGTAAAAGCACGCGAGAAGCTGCTGGGACTCGGTTCCGTAAGGAAGGAGATTGCCGATCCAATACGTTAGAAGTGCGAAGTAGGCGAAGCCATAGTATGGGGCCTGTATCACCGTGCGTTGGATCGAACGGAATGTCTCGGTTTCGGCAAGCCGGGGATTGAGCCAATAGCTGAGCCGATAGGCGGCTATGGCCAGCAGGAGCGTCAAGATTGGGAAGACTTCGGTGGGTGGCGCAACCTTGCCGAACACCTCCGCGATAAGCAGAGCGCTCACGATGTTCAGGACGTACATGTGAGGCATGTAAGTCGCCATCATGCGATACTGCGCATTCTGAACGGACAATTCAGAGTTGGGCGGGAGGCGCTGCGGCTGGCTCGTCTCCATTACGAAGGCTCAGGGTTCATTTGCTGACGGAAATCCTTGAGCAGACGATACGTAAGCAAACATAATGACCGATTAACGCAGTGAACAATGTTCGTCCAAAAGACTGAAAAAGATGAGGAGATGGGCCAGTTTGGCCGCCGCAGGGCATGGAAAGCGCGCTCCGCGATCATCAGTCTTCTTCTTGCTATCCTAGGTTTTATCGCCGTTTGGCCGGCGAGCCGAGCCGGCACGGCCGCCGGTGTCGCGCTCGGCCTGCCGGATACGCCTGCGGCGCAACCCGCTCTGATCGAGCTGGGGCGCCGGCTGTTCGTCGACAAGCGCCTGTCGGCACATGGGCGGATGGCCTGCGCCACGTGTCATGATCCGGCGAAGGGCTTCACGCAAAATGATCGGCCGACGCCTGACGGGGCAGACGGGCAGCCGCTGCGCCGCAATGCGTCGACGCTGCTCAACGTCGCGTATGCAAGTCCGCTGATGCACGACGGCGCCGCGCCGTCGCTGCAAACACAAATGCTGACGCCGCTGTTCGACAGGAACGAGATGGCCAACGCTGGCTTCGCGGAGGTGGAGCAACGCCTGTCCGCCATGCCCGCGTATGCCGCGGCATTTCAGGCTGTCTTCGGCGAAGAGCCGAGCATCGCCACGCTCGGCGCTGCCTTGGCGGCGTATCAGCGCTCGCTGGTGTCCGGAAGGTCTGCCTTCGATCGCTGGAAGTATGGTGGGGAAGCGGGCGCGTTGCCGGCCGACGCGCAACGCGGGTTTGCGATCTTCACCGGCAAGGGCGGGTGCGTGTCGTGTCACGCAATCGGAGAAACGTCAGCGCTGCTGACAGACAACCTGATGCACAATACCGGCGTCTCCGCGGCGGCTGTTGCGCGGGATGGTGACGGCATCAAAATCGCCGGACGGGCGACCGGAACCACGATCGACTTCGCCTCGGCGGGCGATCGCGGCCGGCATGAGGTCACGCAAGATCCGGCCGACCTTTATCGCTTCCGCACGCCGACACTGCGCAACGTCGCGTTGACGGCACCGTACATGCACGACGGCTCGCATGCGACGCTGGAGGATGTCGTGCGTTTCTACAATCGTGGAGGCGGGGCGAACGCGAACCTCGATCCCGCGATCAAACCGCTCGGGCTCGACGACCGTGAGGTAAGCGATGTCGTCGCCTTTCTGCGCAGCCTGACCGGAGACAACGTCGAGACGCTTGCGGCGGAAGCAGCGGCAGCCGCTGCGTCCCTCAATCCCTGAGCGCCGCGATGATGCCGCGCGCGGCTGTGCGGCCGGAGAACAGGCAGCCGCCGAGGAACGTTCCTTCCAACGCGCGATATCCGTGCATTCCGCCGCCGCCGAAGCCGGCGACTTCACCGGCCGCGTAGAGACCGGCAAGACGTTCGCCGCTGGGCTGCAACACGGCGCCGGTGAGATCGGTCTGCAGGCCGCCGAGGCTCTTGCGCGTCAGGATGCTCAATCTCACCGCGATCAGAGGGCCGGCATCGGCGTCCAGAAACTTGTGCAGCTTGGCGGCGCGGGCGACGTGGTCGCCGAAATAGGCATGCGAATTGCGGATCGCCGCAATCTGCAGGTCTTTGCAGTAAGGATGATCGAGCTGCGCATCGCGCGCCTCGATCTCGCGCCGCAGCTTCGTGGGGTCGATCAGCGTCTCGCCGGTCAGCTCGTTCATGCGGCGCGCCAGCTCGCCGACGTCGCGCTCGATGATGAAGTCGGCGCCGTGGTCCATGAATGCCTGGACGGCCTTCGGCACTTTCGAGCTGAGCAAGTTGGTCATCACCGTGATGCTCTTGCGCACGAGTGCGGGATTCTGTTCGGAACCCGAGAGGGCGAACTCCTTCTCGATGACTTTGCGCGTCAGGATGAACCAGGAGTGGTCGAAACCCGTCTTGCGCAAGTGCTGCAGCGTGCCGAGCGTGTCGTAACCCGGGAGGTAGGGTACGGGCAGGCGCTTGCCGGTGGCGTCCAGCCAAAGCGACGACGGTCCGGGCAGAATGCGGATGCCGTGCCGGCTCCAGATCGAGTCCCAGTTCTCCAGGCCTTCGACGTAGTGCCACATGCGATCGCGGTTGGTGACGCGCGCGCCCGCTGTCTCGGAGATCGACAGCATGCGGCCGTCGACGTGATCCGGCACGCCGGACAGCAGCCGCGTGGGTGGTGGACCGAGGAGTTTGGGCCAATTGGCGCGCACCAGGTCGTGGTTGCCGCCTATGCCGCCCGACGTGACGAGCACGGCTGCGGCACGCAGGGAAAAGCTTGCTTCCTCGACGCGCGAACTCGGTCGGCCGCGCTCGACGTCGCTGGGCTCCAGGATCGTTCCGGAGATACCGGTTACCGCGCCGTTCGTGACGTCGACCTGGTCGACGCGGTGGCGAAATTTGTACGTCAGAAGTCCACGCTTGCGGGCTTCCTCGCAGCGGAAGACGAACGGTTCGAGAACGCCTGGGCCCGCGCCCCACGTGATGTGGAAGCGTGGCACGGTGTTTCCGGGACCGTTGCCGCCGTGCCCGCCGCGCTCCGGCCAGCCGACGAGTTTCAGGAAGCGGTGGCCCAACTGGTGCATCCAGGCGCGTTTTTCGCCGGATGCGAACTCGACGTATGCCTTCGCCCATTCGCGCGCCCAGTGATCCTCCGCGCGGTCGAAGCCAGCGGTGGCGAGCCAATCGTTCCACGCGAGATCGAAGCTGTCCTTGATGCGCAACCACGGCCGCCGCTGCTCAGGCGTATTGACGAGAAAGATGCCGCCCAGCGACCAGAACGCCTGCCCGCCGAGCGACTGCTCCGGCTCTTGGTCGACAACGATGACCTTGCGTCCGGCGTCAGTCAGTTCGACGGCGGCCGTCAGGCCGGCGAGCCCCGCTCCGACGATGATCACATCCGCGTCCATCTTGTCCTCGCGTCGAGCCGTCAGTTCAGTTTCAACAGATCGCCCGCAACGTCTTCGGGCGTCATACCTGGAGCGCCTTTGCCGGCCTTCTCCGCGTCGCGGATGAGATCGCGCACGCGGCGCACGATCGGCGCCGCGGTTCCCGCTTTTGCGGCAAGATCGATGATCGCGCCCTGCAGGAAATCGACTTCGGTCGGACGGCGGCGATCGAGATCTTCCCACATCGACGAGCGCGCCTGCGGATCGACGGCCAGCATCGAACGGGCCGCGAGGCGGAACAGCATGTCGGGCAAGCGCAGGCCTATCGGCATCAGCCGCGGATCGACACCGTCGACACGTGCGGGTTTCAGTCCGGATGCTTTGAGGGCCGCCAGCGCTTCGTCTGCCTGCGCGGCCAGGATGAGGCGCCAGCGCCGGTCCGCCAGCTCCTCGCGCAGAGGCAGGCCGGATAAAGCGTTCAGCGCGTTGTTGAGGTTGAGGACGAGCTTACCCCAGGCGATGGCATTCATATCGCGATGCGTCACGACGGGCGCGCCGACCACGCTGAGCCAAGGCTTCAAGCGTGGTGCGCCATCGGCGATGTGGATGCGGCCGCTGGTGGCCCGATGCATGTGCGGAACGTCGCCCATGTCGCGGGTCTGGACGATGTTGAACGGCACCATTCCCGCGACGACCTCGGCAGATGTGCCGAGCACGCGCCGGAGGACGGCGGCGTTGCCGGTTCCGTTCTGGAAGCTGATGACGGTGGCGCCGCGTGGCGCGTGCCGGGCGATCAGGTTCGCCATTTCGGGCGTGGACGCGCTCTTGACCGTGACAAGGATGAGCTGGGCGTTCGCGAAGGCTGTGGCCGGGTCCGTCGTTGCGGCGATCGTGCCGGGCGGGGCGGCGGAGTCGCGGCCTTCATGATCCGTTATGCGCAGGCCGTTGACGGCGATGGCGTGCATCAGATCGGGCCGGCCGAGGAGCGTCACGTCGCGGCCGGCGAGCGCGAGACATCCGCCGACATAGCAGCCGACGCTGCCGGCGCCGGCGATCGTGATCGGTGAAGGCGTGATGCCGGGCCTCCTCGCGGGTGCTCGAATCCTGTCCAGCCATCACTCTAGCCGCAGTGGCGTCGCACGCGATAGCGCGCGAAACGGTCATCAACACCGAAGGACTTCGGCTCCGAGGCGGACTAAGCCTTGTCGTTACCCTCGAAGCCGATCTGACGCGGCGCCTCGCCAATCCGGCCACCGTCTCGCGGTGACGCGATGTCGCCGGACGAAGGTTCGTCCTTTGCCAGCGATGCCCGGTTCAGCACCGTCAGCAGCGGTGTGAGACCCTCAGTGTCGACCAGCCGGAAGATCTCGACATCGCTTTTCGCTTTCTTGCTCCAGCCGGCGATGTCGAGTGCGCGCTCGGCCTTGGACAGCAGGCCGTGATTGCGCACGCGCTTGTGTTCGCCCGCCGTCTCGCTGGCGGCAGGCGACGGTGCCGCGTTCTTGCGGCCGAACTTCCAAAAACCACCGCCGCTTCCGGTGTCGGGTATGACGCTGTCGTCTTCGGCGGCGCGATAGGCGTTGAGGTCGGAGAAGCTGGGGCGGCGCTCCGCCTCTCCGAAGCGCTTCAGCTCGCGTTCCGACAAGGCGCGGACGAGCTTCAGGTCATCGAAGACGCCGGCGAGCTGGTTCATCGCGAGAGCCTTCAGCTCTTCGTTCTTGCTGTCGTCGGCGTTGAACAAGTTCGGAATCACGAAATAGGACGATCCGTCGTGATGTATGAAGTGTTGTCGGATCCATTCGAAATCGACACCCGGCGCGCGCGCAATCGCGGTCTCCATGGCCGTCTTGAGATGCCGGATGACCGCGTCGGTCGGCAGATGCAATTCCGACTGCGTAGCCTCCAGCGCGTCTTCGCGCGGCGGCCCTGCGGCCGAGGGCGTGAGAGCCGCGAGGGCCAGCAGCCCTAGGTCGATGCCGATGGTGGCCAGCAGGGCGATCATGTCGCGACCGGTGATCGGCTCGCCGCTCGACGTGTGATCGCTGCCCTCCTGTCCGCCGGAGAAGACATAGCTGACGAGGCTGGACATATAGGCGCCGACGTTCTCCCACAGCTTTTTGATGGCGTTGGCGACGCCGGCCGGGCCTTCGTTGAACACAGCTTCGCGCAGTTTCAGCTGTGCCGGCTGGTCAGCCTGGTCGGCCGCCTGCTTGAGGCGTTCGGCGAGGGTCGGGTCGAAGCAGGAGAAGCCCGGCTGGCCGGGTGCCGAGGAGACGGCGGCTGCCAGCGAGCGCATTTCGGTTGCGGTCGACTTGCCCAGTTCGTTCGAGCGGGCCGCGATGGCGCGCGCCTTGCCGCGGATTTCGGACGCCTTCGCCTCGAATTGCCTCTGGCGCTCTTCGACACTGGTGCCTTCCAGGCCCGCAACCGTCTGCTGCAATAGCTCGATGTCGGCCTGCACGGGCTGCAGCCACGACCGGGTGAAGCCGTCGCGCAGGGTGCCCACCCCATCGCGCACGCTGCGGCGTGCATTGTAGAGCGGACCGCGGCCAGCGCCGGAACTGGTGCCGCAGCTGCCGCCCGACGTTTCTTCGCGCTGCATCTGGCTTTCCGACCAGGTGACGACGTTGTCCAGCTGCACCTTCACGGCATCGAGCCGCGCGGAGACGACGCTGCCTGCGTCGCGCGCATCTTCCTGCAGGCCAGCAAGACCGGTGCGGGTGGCTTCCTGACCCGCGATCAGGCTCCACCAGACGCCGTAGCCGAAGCCGATCGACCACAGTGCGAGGAAGAAATAGGGCGGAAAGGTGATCAGCCGCTCGGGGATGCGCCGCTGGGCGCCGAACGTCT
>JAKAXS010000178.1 GCA_021816505.1 Pseudomonadota bacterium | reverse complement strand
AGCTTGCGCGCGCGGCCCACGTGCTGCACGGCTAAATTCCATCGGTCCCGGAAAGCGAAAGGCCCGCTGCGAACAGCGGGCCTTTCTTTGGCGTCCCAACCGTAAAACGTATCGAACCTAGAACAGGCCTTCGATCTGGCCCTGCTCGTTGAGCCGGATCGTGTCGGCCGCCGGAACCTTCGGCAGGCCCGGCATTGTCATGATCTCGCCCGTCACGACCACGATGAACTCGGCGCCGGCCGAGAGCCGCAGCTCGCGGATCGGCACGATGTGCCCCGTCGGCGCGCCGCGCTTGTTGGGATCGGTCGAGAACGAGTACTGCGTCTTCGCCATGCACACCGGAAACTTGCCGTAGCCGCCGGCCTCCAGTTCCTTGAAGCGCGCTTCGATGGCGCTGTCGCAGGAGATGTCGGCACCGCGATAGATTTCGGTGACGATCGTCTTCACCTTGTCGCGCAGGCTGATGTCGTCCGGGTAGAGCGGCTTGAAGTTCGCCTTGCCGGAGCTGACGAGTTCAGCCACATGCGTCGCGATGGCCTCGGTGCCTTTGCCGCCGTCCGCCCAATGCGTGCACAGGAACGCGCGCGTGCCCATGCTCTCCGCGGCCTTCATGACCTCTTGGACTTCCGCGTCGGTGTCGGTGATGAACTTGTTGATGCAGACGACGGCCGGCACGCCGAACTTGTTCACGTTCTCGATGTGCCGCTTCAGGTTATCGCAACCCTTGGCCACGGCTGCCGCATTCTCCGCCTTCAGGTCGTCCTTGGCCACGCCGCCGTGCATCTTGAGCGCGCGCACCGTCGCGACGATCACCACCGCGGAAGGGGCGATGCCCGCCTTGCGGCACTTGATGTCGAAGAACTTCTCGGCGCCCAGGTCGGCGCCGAAACCGGCTTCGGTCACGACGATGTCGGCGAGCTTCAACGCCGTCTTCGTGGCGAGCACCGAGTTACAGCCGTGCGCGATGTTGGCGAACGGCCCGCCGTGAATGAATGCCGGATTGTTTTCCAGCGTCTGCACGAGATTCGGCTGCAGGGCATCCTTCAGCAGCACCGTCATCGCGCCATGGGCATTGATGTCACGGCACAGCACCGGCTTCTTGTCGCGCGTGTAGCCGATCACGATGTTGCCGAGACGACGCTCCAGGTCCTTCAGGTCCATCGCCAGACAGAGGATGGCCATCACTTCCGAAGCGACGGTGATGTCGAAGCCGTCCTCGCGCGGATAGCCGTTCGACACGCCGCCCATCGAATTCACGATGGAGCGCAGCGCGCGATCGTTCATATCCATGACGCGCTTCCAGGCAATGCGACGGCTATCGATCTGGCTCTTGTTGCCCCAGTAGATGTGGTTGTCGATCAGCGCCGAAAGCAGGTTGTGCGCCGAGGTGATGGCGTGGAAGTCCCCCGTGAAATGCAGGTTGATGTCTTCCATCGGCACGACCTGGGCATAGCCGCCGCCCGCCGCGCCGCCCTTCATGCCGAAGCAGGGGCCGAGCGAGGGCTCGCGCAGGCAGCAGATCGCCTTCTTGCCGATGCGGTTCAGACCGTCCGTCAGGCCGACCGTCGTGGTTGTCTTGCCCTCGCCGGCCGGGGTCGGGCTGATTGCGGTTACCAGCACCAGCTTGGCGTCCGGCTTGTTCTTGAGGCTCTCGATGAAGTCGAACGAAATCTTTGCCTTGGTCGTGCCGTACGGCACGATCGCGTCGATCGGTACGCCAACTTTGGATGCAACTTCCTGAATTGGCTTGGATTTCGCCTCGCGTGCGATTTCGATGTCAGACTTCACAGACACTTTCTTAGCTCCTCCCGATAACCCATTTTGTGCGCCCCGGAGCCCCTTACGGGCCCGCGGCATTGGCTGCGATATTGGCCGTTAACGGACGCTGCGCCAATGCTGAAAAGAGGCATCATTGTCGCGCGCGCCATTTTCTCGATTTGATGCCCGTAGGCGCGTCCGCCGCCATGCGCTAGGTCTTTGCCAGCGTCCACCCTGCGGAGCGAACGACGATGACGTCCCCGACCCCTGTCGATGACCTGGTAACGGTCCGAGACTGGCTGCGCTACGCGGTGAGCCGCTTCAATGAAGCAGCACTTGTTTACGGGCACGGCACGGACACCGCGCTCGACGAGGCCGCCTTCATCATTCTGGCGACGCTTCATCTCGATATCGACGATGTCGATCCCTGGCTGGACGCGCGCCTCACGTCGGCCGAGCGCCGCGCGGTTTTCCACGCCATCGACCAGCGCGTCGTCACGCGCAAGCCCGCCTCGTACATCACCGGCGTCGCTTACATCGCCGGCAACAAATTCCACGTCGACGAGCGCGTGATCGTGCCGCGATCGTTCATCGGCGAACTGCTGACGCGCGACGAGCAGATTTTGACGGCGGCCGAGCCGTGGCGCATCCACCGCATCCTCGACCTGTGCACGGGATCGGGTTGTCTCGCCATTCTCGCAGCGCTGACGTTCCCGAACGCGACCGTCGACGCGGCCGACCTTTCCGCGGACGCGCTCGAAGTCGCCAAGATCAACGTCGCCGACTATGGCCTGGAAGATCGCATCCGCCTCGTGAAGTCCGACCTGTTCAAGTCGCTCGAGGGTGAGCGCTACGACATCATCATCTGCAATCCGCCGTACGTCACCTCGGACGCCGTCGCGGCGTTTCCGCCGGAGTATCGCGCCGAACCGCAATTGGCTCACCTGGGGGGCGACGACGGGCTCGACCTCATCCGTCGCGTTCTGAAGGACGCCCGCGGGCACCTTGCACCCGGCGGCAACCTGATCGTCGAAGTGGGACAAGCCAACGAGGCCCTGGACGCGGAGTTCCCCGACTTGCCGTTCCTCTGGCTCGATACCGAAGGGAGCGAGGGCGAGGTGTTCGCTCTGCCCGTGACAGGCCTGCCCAAGCAGAAGGGGCGATGATCCCGCCAACTGGGCGCAGCAGGCCGCATTCGATGGCAAAATCGCGTTAACGCGGCCGGCCCTTGGCACCGGATAGCTGGTCATGCGTTAATGCCGGGCATGGAAGACATCGTCCTCGTTCGCCAAGAAAAGACGCGTCGGCTGATGCAGCGTATCGCGCGCCGGCCGGTTGTCTGCTGCTTCTGCCTCGTCACGCCGCCGCTGCAAGCAAAGCGCGCCCGGCGTGTTTTCCGTATCGTTCGCCGTGCCCGCCGCAAAGGCTGGGTCCGGCCCACACCGGGGCCGGCACCGCTTTAGCCGAAGGCGCCGAAATGGTGCGTGATGCCCGTGCCGATCTCACGAATGAACTCGTACGATTGCTCCATCGGCTCGAGAATTTCCGTCTCGATGCGTCCGTAGTCATCGATGCCCTGCGGGAGATAGCTGGCCTTCTCGTCATACTTGGCCGACGCATCGTGTGCCGCCGCGCTGCGCTTGGGAAACGCCATGCGCATCACTGAGATCACTTCCGGCACCTCAAGTCCCAACGCCCAGTTGAACATCTGGTCGTGCGAAAGATCGTTCCGCGTCGAGAAGCGGGGCAGCTGCGCGGCGAGGATGAAGACGCGCATGATCAGCGCCAGACGGATGGCCTGAAGCAGATCGAGTTCCAGGCGGAAATCGTCCGGGATCTTGCCGCCTTCCAGCCCGATGTCTTCCAGCATCGAATGCAGATCGATCGCATCGAGGCGGAGGTGATGCGCCAGCCCGCTGATGGCATCGGCCCGCGTGTCGTCGAGCAGATGGCCGGACAGCGCACGGAACGCGGCCGCCAGATGCGGTTCGCGTGCCCAGGCTGCGCGCTGCGCCCAGAAACCGGCGTCGAACACGATGGCGTTCGCCCCCATCGCATTGAGGCTCGACAGCGTCTTGCCGCGCGCGATCATTTCGATCAGCGGCCGCAGGCGCGGCGACTTCCGTGCCAGCTCCACGAAGCGATCACGCTCCGAGCCGACCGCCGCACCCAAGCCAGCCACCACGTTGGCCACATAGCCGAACTGCTGAAGAATCGCGTTGTTGGGAATGGCGCGCATGCGTGCAGGGTCGCCGCGATCGGCAACCGCACCCGTGTCGCTCTGCCGCTTCACCGCGCGCGAACCGGTTCTGAACAACAGGTTGGGACCGAAGGCGCCGAGCAGTGCCCGGTAGCCGGGATGCGCGAACAGGTTCTGCTGATACGCCCTGAGCCGCAGCAGGAAATCGAGGCTGAGGTTGGTATCGTCGTAGAACGGGTCGTGGACATCGAGCTCGGGATCTTCCCCGTCGAGCACGATCGTCGCCAGACCGCGTGCCGACAATTGCTTGTTGGCGAACCAGAGATATCCGTCGCCACCCTGGAAGCTCGTCTCGTGCTTCAGCGGCAGGCCACGCTTGGCAAAGCGCCGGCGCGATTCATCCGAGAACACGTAGCGCAGGCGCCGCTTCAGCGTGCCGGGATGCGTGCCGCGGCCCATGGATTCGCCGAACGTCGAGAAGATCAGCGTTTCGACTTCCGGCATGTTCGCCTTGGCGACCGCGTCGGCCAGTCCGTGATGCAGCCGCTCGATCGCCAGCGTCGCCGCGATCTGGCCGATGAAGCGGCCGGCGTCCGAAAAGCCGGTCTGAATGCACAGGCGGCCGCGACCCTTCACGTAATCGCGATAGGCCTTCTCCTCCAGCAGGCGCTCCATCATGCGCACGCCGGTCTCGAGGCCAAGCGGGGTCTCGAACAGCGGGGAGATGTCGACGATCTCCGAAACGCCAAAGAGCTTGGCGAAGAAGACCGCAATCAGGATCGTCGCCGGGCTCTCGCATTCGGCAATCAGGAAGCGAACCGGCGTTTCGCGATCGACGTGCTTCTGGATCTGCGCGATGAGCGCGAACTGCCGAATGGCGGTCGCCGTCTCCAGGTCCAGCGTTTCGAAGTTGACGTTCTCCGGCTTGGCGTCGCGGATCATCTCCACGATGCGCGCAAGCGCCTGGCGCTCGCCCAGATCCCGCGTCCACGGCTCGTGCACGAACGCGCGGAAGGCGTTGTTCATCTGCACGGCGTTGATGCGGACGTGAATGTGCGAGTTGCCGAGGCCCGTCGCGACCGTGAGGCCGGCGAGTGCTGCCACCGACCGCTTCATCTGCGGCTGCTCGATGACGTCGATCAGCTGATCCAGCAAAGTGACGATGGGCTCGGTGGTCGTGAGATTGTAGCCGTCCGAGCGCGTGATGATGTTGGCCGCCTTCGCCAGCGATCCGCCGCTGCCCTTCGCGGCCAGATGCTCTTCAAGCCCCTTGATCTGCTCATCCACCGCGGCGATGGCGAGGTCGAGCTTGCCGGTGACCTGGCGACCCAGACGCTGGATCTCCCCGCCGTCACCCAGCTTGTGCTTGAGAACGAGAAAGCGCTCGCGCACGTCATTCAGCGCCGCACGCTTCTCCTTCACGCGTGTCAGGAACGAGTAGTCCCAATTGATGTCGGTACGGCCGTCGAGATCGTAGCCGACCCACGAGGCGATCGACATCATCTTCGGCTTCAGCTTGTAGGCCTTGTCGCCGAAGCTGGTGGCCGCGACGGAGAAGAATGTATTGAGCAGATCGACGTACGCGTCGCGCAGGTTGTTGATCGAATCCTGCGCACGCTGATGCTCGTAATCGAGCGTGATGCCATTGTCGGGCCGATGCGGCACGCCGATCGTCGTGTCGGTGTCGCCGGTGGCAATCTCGATCATGCGGCGCGACAGGGCGTCCGACAGTCCGAACGTCGGATGCGCCGTAAACACGATGCCCGTGCGCGCGCGCGACCAGCGCTTGGTGAACTTCTGGAAAGCCTCATCCGTGCCGGGCTGGCTTCCGACGGACTTGGAAATCGCCTCGGAAAATTCCCTCAGCGTCGTCTGGTGATCGACGTAGCCCAGCCGCTCACGCAGATTGCGCGCGCGATGAACGCAGGCGCGGTCCATCAAGCGGCCCGCCAGGGCCTTCAACTCGTCGAACGTGATCTGGCCCGACTCGAGCTTGCGCGACAGTTCGAATGCCACGCGCGTGATGGGATTGAGACCCGGCTGATCGGGAATCTTCGTTCGCAGTTCGCGCAGCTCATCGCGCAGAATGATTTCGTCGAACGGCTCGTGAGCAGTGCTGCGCGGCCTCATATTTTGCACGACGAGTTCCTCCCTCCCACGATGGGGAAACGACACGGCCTCTCGCGGAGTCCGTCTTGAGGGCGGACATTGTCTGGGCGCGCGCGGATTACAGGGCCAGCGTAGGCAACATGCCTGATCAAAAAATGACAG
>JAKAXS010000177.1 GCA_021816505.1 Pseudomonadota bacterium | reverse complement strand
GGCGACATTGCCGACGGCGACATCGAGCACGCGATCGCCTTGATGCGCAAACACAAAGCCATCGAAGCCACACTGGAACGCGCCCGCTCCTACGGCGCCATCGCCCGCGACGCGATGGCGATCTTCCCTGCCGGCGCCGAGAAGCACGCGATGCAGTCGGTCATCGATTTCTGCATCTCGCGCGCCTACTGATCACGCCCGGTCAGGCTGCGGTTATCAGTGCACAAAGCTTGGCGATGCCGGCGCGGATCTGGTCTTCGCCGGCAAGCGAATAGCTGAGGCGCAACGTGTTGCGGCCGGAGCCGTCGGTGAAGAACGCGCCGCCCGGCACGAAGGCAACGCCTGCCTCCTCGATCGCGCGCGGCAGCAGGTCCGCCGCATCGATGCCGTCCGGCAGCGTCACCCAAACGAACAACCCGCCTTCCGGGCGCGTCCACGTCATGCCCGGCACGGCAGCGGCGGCAAGCGCATCCAACATCGCATCACGCCGCGCACGATAGTGCGTTCGTGCGCGCGCAACCTGTCCGTCGAAATCGCCCTCCGCTAGGCCGTGCATGATCATCTGGTTGATCAGCGACGAGTTGAGATCACACGCCTGCTTGATCAGCACGAGGCGCCGGATGATCGCCTCGCTCGCGCAGACCCAGCCCACGCGCAGCCCAGGCGTCAGCGTCTTGGAGAACGTTCCGCAATAGATGACGCGGGACTGATTGATGTCCCCATGCCGTGCGCAGCTCAGCGCCTGGAGGGACGGCTGTGCTTCGCCCTCGAAACGGAGCGCGGCATACGCCGCATCCTCGATGATGGGCACGTCGAGTTCGCCGGCCAGTGCGAGTGCCTGCTCGCGCGCCGCGCGCGACAACGTCTCGCCGGTCGGATTGGCGAAGTCCGGTACAAGGTAGATGAACTTCGCGGCGCCACCGTTCGCCGTCGCATTTGCGCGCAGCACGTCCGGCGTCTCGTTTCCCGTTCCTGGCCGCACGGTGTCGTAACGCGGCTCGTAGGCGGCAAAGGCCTGCAATGCGCCCAGATACGTCGGCGCCGTCACGAGTGCCGTATCGCCCGCATCCAGAAACAGCTTGCCGAGGAACTCCAGCGCCTGCTGTGAACCGCTCGTGATCAGGATGTTCTCCCGCTGGGCGGGTACGCCCTCGCTTCGCATGCGGCTGGCGATCCACGCGCGCAGCGGCGCGTAGCCTTCGCTCGTCGAGTACTGCAAACCGCTTGCAGCCGTCTTCTCATCCGCCAGCGTGGTGGCGTAAGCCGCATTCACACGCGCGATGGGAAACAACGCAGGATCGGGCACGCCGCCGGCGAACGACGTGATGCCCGGCTTTTCCAGAAGCTTCAGGAGTTCGCGGATCTCTGACGCCCGCATCCGGCCCGCCCGGCGTGCGTATGCTGGTTCCCATGCGGCCGTCATCGTCACTCACCCGTTTCGATCCGAAGCGGGAGATATGTCAGCGTTGCTGACCTATTGTCAATCGGGATCAGCCGGCGTTCGGCACATTGCGTTCGAAGCCGACGTAGACCTCGAACTCGCCCGCACGTGCGCCTTCAGGCACATCGAAGGTAACCGATTGCACGGCCGAGAAGTAACCGATCGGGTTCTCGACAGCGAGAGAGCTGGCAACTTCCAGCTTCTCCGTCTTGATCTTCTCGCGCTTGGCGTCCGTCACGAAGACGTTGACCGGAAAACGCACCGGCCCTGACGTGCCCTTGGGGCCGAGCAGCACACGTCCGGAGAAGCCGTAGCGCACCGTGACGCGTCCCTGCTCGACGTAGCATTCGCGCGCCGTCTTCGTGATCTCCGCGCGGTGCATGATCGCCAGTCCATCGCCGACGCGACCCGGCTCATACACGGTGACGTTGTTGTCTCGCGGCCAGACAACGAAGCGTGGGCAGCCTGCCGACACCTCGCCCGGGACGGCGCCCGTCTCTCCGGACTTCGCTTCGGCCAGCAACTGAGCCTCGCTCACGCCACCGCTGCCGGGCGCCGGCTGGCTGCTTCCACCAAAAATGCTCGATGAGCTGAACCCGGACGTCAGCGATGACACGCCGCAGCCGCCCAGACCGAAAGCCATCGTGGCCACGGTACCGGCGGCAACCATCCCGCGAACAAGCTTGCTATTGCGTTGCGTCATCGTACTCCGGTCCGCATAATCCCCCTCAGCCTCGGCGCTGCGACCCATGGCGCGCACCCGGACGGCTGATCCTTCTCGACTCGAATTGTAACACCCTGCTAACAACGCGACCAAGCCCGGTAGTGGATTGATCCGGCGGAAAAAAGGGAACGCGATTAACTTCATGAAGTCCCCGTTGCCCATCGACACCGTTAACCAGCACCCTGCTGCCACACGCCCCCGTGTGACGCTGCTGCTGGCCGCCCCCCGCGGCTTCTGTGCCGGAGTCGATCGTGCCATTCAGATCGTCGAATTGGCCCTCGCAAAGTTCGGAGCGCCCGTCTACGTCCGGCACGAGATCGTGCACAACCGATTCGTTGTGGAATCGTTGAAGGCGAAAGGCGCCGTTTTTGTGGAAGAGCTGGACGAGATTCCGAATACGTCACAGCCCGTGATATTTTCGGCACACGGCGTAGCCAAGTCCGTGCCGGCGGCCGCAAAATCTCGCAACATGTTCTCCATCGACGCGACATGCCCGCTCGTTTTCAAAGTTCACAACGAGGCGCAACGTCACTTCGAAAAGGGCCTTGCGATCGTCCTGATCGGACACGCCGGGCACCCCGAGGTTGAAGGCACGATGGGCCAGCTGCCGGCAGGCGCCGTCTCGCTCGTTGAAACGGTGGCCGACGTTGCCCGCTTTACGCCGGCCGACCCGGCAAAGCTCGCTTATGTCACGCAGACCACGCTGTCCCTCGACGACACGGCTGAGATCGTCGCCGCATTGAAAGCGCGCTTCCCTCTGATCGTCGGCCCGGCCAAAGAGGACATCTGCTACGCCACGACAAACCGCCAGGTTGCCGTGAAGGCCATCGCGCCGCGCGTGGACTGCATGCTGGTCGTCGGCGCACCCAACAGCTCCAATTCCCTGCGCCTCGTCGAGGTGGCCGAGCGTTCCGGCTGCGCGAAAGCGATGCTGATCCAGCGCGCCGTCGACATCGATTGGCAATTGCTCGACGGCATCAAGGCCGTCGGCATCACCGCCGGCGCCTCTGCACCGGAGGAACTGGTGGACGAGGTGATTGTCGCCTTGCAGCAGCGCTTCGACGTGACGATCGAAATCGTCAAGACCGCGGACGAGCGCATCGCCTTCAACATCCCCCGCGAACTTCGCGAACCGGCAGCATAACGATGGCCGTCTACACCGAAGTTTCCGACGTGGAGCTGTCACGCTTCATCGCCAGCTACGGCCTCGGCGAGTTGCAGTCCTACAAGGGCATCGCCGAAGGCGTCGAAAACACCAACTACCTCGTGCAGACGGCCAAGGGGCCGTTCATTCTCACGCTGTACGAGAAACGCGTCGCGCGCGACGACCTGCCGTTCTTCCTCGGCCTGATGGAGCATCTGGCCGGCAACGGCGTCTCTTGCCCGACGCCTCTGCACGACAATCACGGCAACGCGCTGTCCGAGCTGTGCGGGCGCGCTGCGGCGATCGTCACCTTCCTTCAGGGCGTGTCCGTCAGCCGCCCGTCGATCGACCAATGCGAAGCCGTTGGCCGCGCGCTGGCGCAACTGCACCTCGCCGGCAATGATTTCGCGTTACGGCGCAGCAATGCACTGGGCCCCGCGGGCTGGCAGCCGTTATTTGACGATTTCGCGTCGCGGGCCGACGAAGTCGCCGAGGGACTTGGTCGAACCATCGCTGAAGAGTTGTCCGCACTTCAAGCCGCGTGGCCGCAATACCTGCCTCAAGGCGTCATCCATGCCGATCTCTTCCCGGACAACGCCTTCTTCCTCGGGGGCAAGCTGTCCGGCGTCATCGACTTCTACTTCGCCTGCAACGATGCGTTCGCCTATGACGTCGCGATCTGCCTCAATGCCTGGTGTTTCGAGCAGGACTTCTCGTTCAACGCCGCCAAAGGCCGCGCACTCCTCGCCGCTTACGATGCCGTGCGTCCGTTCTCCGCGGCCGAGCGGGCCGCGATGCCTACCCTGGCACGCGGCGCGGCCATGCGTTTCCTACTGACCCGCGCGCACGACTGGCTCCACCACGATCGCGACGCGCTCGTCAGCCCGCACAATCCCATCGACTATGTGCATCGGCTGCGCTTCCACAAGACCGTCCGCTCCATCGCCGACTACGGACTGACATGACCGCCAACGACAAGATCGTCATCTACACAGACGGCGCCTGCTCCGGAAATCCCGGTCCCGGCGGCTGGGGCGCGATCCTCATGTGGGGCGACCACCGCAAGGAAATGTCCGGCGGCGAGCAGGTGACGACCAACAATCGCATGGAGCTGCTGGCCGCGATCTCCGCGCTGGAAGCGCTGAAGCGCCCCAGCAAGGTCGAACTGCACACCGACAGCAACTACGTGAAGAACGGTGTCACGTCGTGGATCTACGGCTGGAAACGCAACGGCTGGAAAACCGCCGACAAGAAGCCGGTGAAGAATGCCGAGCTCTGGCAGCGGCTCGACGCGGCGCGCGTGCCCCACGAGGTCGATTGGCGTTGGGTCAAAGGCCACTCAGGCCACGAGCACAACGAACGCGCCGACGAACTGGCGCGCGAAGGCATGGCGCCCTTCAAACGCTGACGTCACGCGTCAGCAGGTTCAACCCTGCTTCGCGTTGCGCTCTTTCTTCGCGATCTTGCCTTCGCGCTTCGTCAAATTTTCCAGCTTGCGCTGACGAGCCTGGATCTTGCGGCGGCGCAGGTTGCTCATGGTCGGCATGGGTCGTGTTCCTTGATGGCGATTGCGGAATGGGCGCCGGGGCCGATGGCCGCCAGATGCGCCCGCTGCCGCAGTCCCTAGACGCTCAGCTACTCCGCCGCAACCAGGATTTCGCGCTTCAGGCCTAACCGGTGCTTTGCCTGCTCGCGCAGCACGTCGATGGGCTGCAATTTTCCTTTGGTTTCAAAGTGCCAATAGGTCCAGCCGTTGCACGCCTGCCGCCCTTGCACCAGTGCGCCGAGGCGGTGAATCGAGCCCTGCTGGCCCGGCACCGCCAGGGTGCCATCGGCCTTGACCTCGGCCCGGATGCTGCGCCGTTCGTCGTACAGCTTGGAGCCCGGCTTGAGGATTCCGAGTTCGATGATCGTGCCGAACGGCACACGCGGCTCGGCGCGCT
This sequence comes from Pseudomonadota bacterium, assembly GCA_021816505.1. Classification (GTDB taxonomy): domain Bacteria; phylum Pseudomonadota; class Alphaproteobacteria; order Rhizobiales; family Hyphomicrobiaceae; genus JAKAXS01. The sequence goes on along the minus strand of JAKAXS010000177.1, from coordinate 1,010 downwards.
TCGACGGCTGCGTCGCCAGCGCTGTCACCGAGTGCGCGGTCACCTTGGCGATACGGTCTTTTGCCGCCGCCACATAGTCGGGATCGCGTTCGATGCCGATGAAGCGACGGCCGAGCAGCTTGGCCACCGCGCCCGTCGTGCCCGTACCGAAGAACGGGTCAAGCACCACATCGCCAGGGTTCGTCGTCGCCAATAGCAGGCGATGCAGCAGCGCTTCCGGCTTCTGCGTGGGATGCGCCTTGCGACCGCCATCGTCCTTCAGGCGCTCCGGCCCCGAGCAGATCGGGAACAGCCAGTCCGAACGCATCTGCAGGTCGTCGTTCAGTGCCTTGAGGCTCTCGTAGTTGAACGTGTAGCGCGACTTGCGATCGCGGCTGGCCCAGATCAGCGTCTCGTGCGCGTTGGTGAAGCGCCGGCCGCGGAAATTCGGCATCGGGTTGACCTTGCGCCAGATCACGTCGTTGAGCAGCCAGTACCCCTGATCCTGCAGCGCCGTGCCCATGCGGAACACGTTGTGATACGAGCCGATCAGCCAGATCGCGCCATCCGGCTTCAGGATGCGGCGGCACTCGGCCAGCCAGCTACGCGTGAAGCGGTCGTACGTCGCGAAGTCGGCGAACTTGTCCCACTCGTCGTCCACGCCATCGACGCGGCTCTGGTTGTTGGGACGCAGGAGCTCGTTTTCGAGCTGCAGATTGTAGGGAGGGTCGGCAAAAACCAGGTCGACGCTGGCGGTGGGGATCTTCTTCAACTGCTGCAGGCAATCGCCCTGGATGACACGATCGAACTCAAACGCCGAAGCCACACGCCGACGAACACTCATGAACGATACTCTGTTAACTGACGCCACACACCAACCGCGCCGCAGACAGCGGCACGACGGTCATCGTAGTCGAAGTCCGACTCCGGTGGGTTAACGAAGTTTCGTTGACAACTCGCAGGATGGCCAATTCGGGCGGCAAATCATGGCGCTTGCGGCGGAAGCGCGAGGCGCCGTCTGGCGTTACGGT
>JAKAXS010000176.1 GCA_021816505.1 Pseudomonadota bacterium | reverse complement strand
GAACGTCAGGCCGGTTGACGCCGGCGGCGGCCACCTTGATCAGCACCTGTCCGGCGGCGGGCTGCGGGACGGCGATTGTCTCCGGCTGCAGAACCTCGGGACCACCTTTTCCCTTGATGAGCACGGCGGTCATCGAAGCAGGGAGGACAAAATCAGCAGTCACGGCAGACATCCTTTCTCGCGGCATTCGCGATTGTCATGCCCGACTAGCCATTGCCGCGCAACCACGGCACGATGGCAGCGGAGAACGCGAGCGGAGGGTGACATGGACTGGGACGAGGCAAAGACGAAGCCGGCCGGTGTGACGGTGGGCGAGAATCTCGAAACGCTGTCGGTCAAGGAACTGGAAGCGCGCATCGACGCGCTCAAGGCGGAGATCGAGCGCGTGTCGGTGGAAGTGCAGAAAAGAAAGTCGCACGAGGCGGCGGCCTCCGCACTTTTCAAACGTTAATTTTGGCACCTGCCGAGGCGATCACAGATCGAACGAAATTCTACGCTTTGAAACGGGACGGGGATCGCGATAGACGAGCGGTCCTTGTGACTGGAGTTCACGTGGGGACGGGGGAACGATGTTCGGAGCGGGGGCATTTGCTCTTTGCACGCAGCTTGCATCACGTCCCGACAAGTGCGCACTGGCGGATCCGACCGTTCCGTTTTGGGGCACACGTCGATAAGCTGGCTTAGCTGGCGATGGCTGTGGTATGGTTTATGAAGGGTTGCGTCTCGTGTCTAACATTGTAACGAGTAACGATATGCAAGAGTTGAGTTCTGCAGGACACGATGGTGTCACGGTGTCGTTCGGCGAGCGCTTTCAGGCCTCCGACGGCTTCGACAAGATCTTCAAGTACGGCATGACTCTGGTAGAGCGCACCGCCGCCTATCTCGATGGCGAAGGCCGTCGCGAAAGCAAGGGGCTCCCGCCGTCGACGACCGTCCTTTACGCCACGGAAAGCATGAGGCTGACGACGCGTCTCCTCGATCTGGCTTCCTGGCTGCTCATCCGCCGCGCGCTGAAGGAAGGCGAGATCTCGGACGACGAGGCCTCCAAGAAGCGCCAGCGCGTAAAACTGCAGAGCCTTGGCCGCCCGCAGCACACGAAGGGTTACGACGAGTTGCCCACCGGCTTGCGCGCGTTGATCGAGGACAGCTTCGCGCTGCACGATCGCATCGTTCAATTGGATCGCGCCATGTCGCTGGAGCCCGGCGTAACGGATGTGCCGGTGCTCATCCCCAATCCTGTCGGCGCGCAAATGAATGCGCTGGCCGCTGCCTTTACGGTCAAGGCCGCCAGCGGATAGCGGCGGCTGCACAGCCAGCCACGGTTTGGAAATACAAAAAGGCGGCCCGGGATACCGGGCCGCCTGTTTTGTATCGGATCGTTCGTGAGGCTTAGAAGATGCCTTCGAACTTCTTCTTGAAGCGCGCCACGCGGCCGCCGCGATCCAGCAGGCGCTGGTCGCCGCCCGTCCAGGCGGGGTGCGTCGTGGGATCGATGTCGAGCGTGAGGGTGTCGCCCTCGTTGCCGTAGGTCGAATAGGTGGTGAACTCTGTCCCATCGGTCATCACGACCTTGATCTGATGGTAGTTGGGATGCAGATCGGAATCTTTCTTCATGGCGGAGATCTCTGATATCTGGCGGTCTTGAACGGGCCCGTCCGGCAAAGTGTGCGCTGGCCCAGGCAGTTGGTGCCCGGCGCTCGTCCTGCTAAAGGGCCCCGTGAATTCGGCAAGGCGCCTCTATAGGGAAAACACGCGCAAATGACAAGCGCCGTATGGGCGCGGTTAATGTTGAAACTGCGATGATGCTGCGCACGGCTAAAGTCTTGTGGCGCGGGGCCGTGTCGGGCATGGTCCGCTAACTGTAACAGGGCGCCCGGATACGCGCTCAAGTCCCTGAAATACCAGACTTCGCGAGTGTCAATTTGCCCGCTATTCCGCATCCACCGAGGGTCTCCACAGCGTCAGAATCGACCGGGGAGCCCTCCAAGAGCCGGCAGTCGCTGCGGCCGCTTGTTGCGCTGAAGCCGTACCTTCTGCGGCACAAGCGGATGATCGTAGGGGCTTTCGTCGCGCTCGTCATATCGGCGTTGGCGATGCTGGCCGTGCCCATGGCAGTGCGGCGCATGATCGACGTCGGCTTCGTGTCGCACGATGGGGTGTTGATCAATCGCTACTTCGAGATGCTCATCGTCATCGGCCTCGTGCTTGCGGTGGCGAGCGGCGCGCGGTTCTACTTCGTGAACTGGCTGGGCGAACGCGTGGTCGCCGATCTGCGCCGCGATGTCTTTGCTCATCTGGCGCGGCTTGGACCGGCATTCTTCGAGAAGACGCATTCCGGCGAGGTGATGAGCCGGCTGACGGCCGATACGACGCAGATCAAGGCGGCGGCAGGAACGGCGCTGTCGCAGGCGTTGCGCAATTCCATCATGCTTGTCGGCGCGCTGGTGATGATGTTCATCACCTCGCCGTCTCTGTCGATGCTTGTGCTGCTCGCGATCCCCGTGATCGTGCTGCCGCTGATGGCCTATGGCCGCTACGTCCGCCGGCTGTCGCGCGATGCGCAGGACAGTCTCGCGACCGCCTCCGCATTCGCCGCGGAAAACCTCGCGGCCGTGCGCACGATGCAGGCGTTCGGTTTCGAGAGCGAGGTGGCGTCACGCTTCGGCGGCGCGGTGGACGAAGCGTTCGAGGCGGCGCGCCAGCGGCTGAAGGCACGCGCCGGATTGACGACGCTTGCGATCTTCCTGACGGTCGCCAGCATCGTCGGCATTCTCTGGTACGCCTCGGCGTCGGTGATCGGCGGCGAGATGACCGGCGGAAGGCTTGGTCAGTTCGTGCTCTACGCGGTGTTCGCGGCCGGCGCGCTGGCGGAGCTGTCGGAAGTCTGGGGCGAGATGAGCCAGGCGGCCGGCGCATCGGAGCGGCTGCTGGAGTTGCTGGCCGTGGTGCCGGAGATCAGGACACCGGAAAATCCCGTGCCGATGCCCACGCCGGCGCGCGGTGAGATTCAGTTCGATGCCGTGCAGTTTCATTACGCGAACGGCGCCGAGGGCGTGCCGGGCATGGCCGCGCTCGACGGCTTGTCGTTCAGGGCGGCGCCCGGGGAGCGCATCGCGTTGGTCGGTCCTTCGGGCGCCGGCAAGACGACGATCTTCAACCTCATCCTGCGCTTCTTCGATCCACAGGCGGGCACGGTGAGCGTGGACGGCGTGAACGTTGCTGCGAGCGATCTCGATCAGCTACGCGCGCGCATTTCCGTCGTGCCGCAGGACGTGGCGCTGTTTGCCGGCACCGTAGCCGACAACATTCGGTACGGCCACGCCGCCGCCAGCGACGAGGACGTGCGCCGCGCCGCCGTCGCGGCGCAAGCGGACGGGTTCATCCAGCAGCTGTCGCACGGCTACGCGACGATCCTGGGCGAACGTGGCGTGACGCTGTCGGGCGGACAACGGCAGCGCATCGCGATCGCGCGTGCGATCTTGAAGGATGCGCCGATCCTGCTGCTCGACGAAGCGACGAGCGCTCTCGATGCCGAAAGCGAAGCGCTGGTGCAACGGGCGCTGGGCGACGTGATGCGCAATCGCACGACGCTGGTGATCGCACATCGTCTCGCAACGGTGCTGGAAGCCGATCGCATCCTGGTTCTCGACAGCGGCCGCATCGTGCAAAGCGGAACCCATGAAGAGTTGATGGCCAAGGGCGGGCTCTATCGCCGCCTCGCGGATCTCCAGTTCGGGCGCGAAGCGGCGGAATGACTGTGAGCGCGCCGCGTTAACCCTCCGTCGGACGGTACGTGCGCACGAGCGGACTTAGCCTCGCAGAGCGAACATGCGCTGGCGTTCGAAGATGCGATAACCTATGTTTCGCAATGTTATTACGTCGATCGGGTGTGCCGATGCTGGTTGCTCTGGAAGAGTATGTGCGGGGGGAGACGAAGAACAAGTCCGTCCCCTTGCGGCTGCTCTTGCAAGCCAGCACGGCATCGCTGCTGGTTGCCCTGATCATCATGGGCGGACTGTCGGTCTGGAGCATCTATTCGGCCGATAGCTTCCTGCTCCGTGCCAACCGCGCCTATCAACAGCTGACGCTGGTCAACCGCATCGAGGCTGACGTCAATCATTTCCTGCTGCTGGAAGTCGCCAGCACGGTCGACCCCGCTTTCTCGAAGACACACCAGATCTCCTACGACGCAATCGAACGGCAGCTCGACCAGTTGGTGCAGTCGGTCGAGAGAGAAGTCACGCTCGAGATGAGCCCGGAAAAGCGCGCCGACATCGCCGAGGAGTTCAAGACCGCGCAGGCGCTGAAGGCGCTTTTCAAGGACGTTCGGATCAAGATCGATGAAGAGCGCGAGCTGGCGCGAACGATCGACAGCCTTGGAGCGCTGCGCACCTTTTTCCGAGGCGTCTTGGACGACTCGCTGAAGCGATTGCGCACGGTCGTCGGTGAAGCGTCATTCGGCGAAGAGGCCGAAGCGGCGGCGGTCATCTCGCACATGAACGATCTCAGGCAGCGCCTTATCGTCAGCTCCGCCCTGATCGGGGGACTAACGGCGATCGGCGCGCTGCTCGTGTCGTTGCTGGTCTATCGCGCGATCATGAAGCCGGTCTCGGCGTTGGCGGCCGGCGCCGACCGGTTTGGCCTCGGAGACCTTCAGCATCGCATCGCCGTCGATCAACCGCGCGAGTTCGTGGCGTTGGCAAATCGCTTCAACGATATGGCTGCCGATCTGGATCACCAGCAGTCGCTTCTGAGGCGTTCCAATGAACGGTTGGAAGAGACCGTCGCGCAGCGCACCAAAAATCTGGAAGAGACCTCGCAGAAGCTGCGGGAGATCGATGAAAACCGGCGCTTGTTCTTCTCCAAGACCAGCCACGAGCTGCGCACGCCCGTGACGGTCCTGATGGGCGAAGCTGAAGTGGCGTTGCGCAACAAGAATGCGGACGTGGCGACCTATCGCGATGCCCTGTCGCACATCGTGGCGAGCGGCAGCTTTCTGCGTCGCCGGCTGGAAGACCTCATCAGTCTGGCGCGTTCGGAGGATGGGCGCGTCACGCTGCAACGGCAGACGGTCGACCTGTCGCAATGCGCGCGGGAAACGGTCGCCGCAGCCGACGCCTATGCGCACGCCAGCGAGGTGGAACTCGTGGACGACATCGCGTCCGACGCGCTGATGGTCGACGGCGACCCGAGCTGGATCAAGCAGGCAATCCTGGCGGTGATCGACAACGCCGTGAAATTCTCGCCGCCCGGCGGCTTGGTTAACGTCCGGCTCACCAGCGGCGGCGGTTTCGGCGTGGTGGAGATCGGGGACGCGGGGCCGGGCGTGGAGCCCGAAGCCCTCGTCAATCTATTCGACCCGTATTTTCAGGCCAGTGGCGGCAAACGGCGAGGAGGCTCCGGCCTGGGGCTGACCGTCGCTCGCTGGATCGTGGAACAGCATCAGGGAAAAATCAGCGCGCGTAACCTAGAACCGACAGGTCTCGGTGTCCGCTTGGAGTTTGGGCTTAGCACATGAACATCTTGCTCGTTGAAGACGATCCCGGAATTGGCCGCTTCGTCACGAAAGGTCTGACGGCGGAGGGTTGGAACGTCCACTGGCTGCGCCAGGGCGAAACGGCCGTGGCGTGCGCCGGCGACGGCGACTATTCCGCGATCATCCTCGATCTGATGCTGTCGGACTGCGACGGCTACCAGTTGGCCCGCCAGATCCGCGAGGCGGGGATCTCACGCCCGATCCTCATGCTGACGGCGCGCGACAGCCTGGAAGAGAAACTCGAGGGCTTCCGGTCGGGCGCGGACGACTACGTCACGAAACCGTTTGCCTTCGAAGAGCTGATGGCCCGGTTGAAGGTGCTGGCCCGCCGCGGCCCGAGCGCCCAGCAAGAGAAGCTCGTGATCACGATCGGAGATCTGCACATCGATCTCCTGGCGCACGAAGTGCGCATGGCCGGTCAGCCCGTCGAGTTGACGAAGCGCGAATACGATCTGCTGCTGTATCTCGCGCGCTGCGGCGGCCGGGCCGTCAGTCGCGAGCGCATTCTGCAGAACGCCTGGGGCGCAACGATCGAAGTGACGCCCAATGCCGTGGACGTCTACGTCGGCTACATCCGCAAGAAGCTGCAGGCCCTCGCCGCCAGCCCCACGATCAAGACCGTCCGTGGCGTAGGTTTCCGGCTCACGGAATAGCCGGGGACACGATCTTATTTGATGCCAAGTGGAGCGCTCACTTCTCCCTCTCCCCATCGCCCTGCACTTGCGATGGGGAGAGGGTCGAGATCG
>JAKAXS010000175.1 GCA_021816505.1 Pseudomonadota bacterium | reverse complement strand
GTTATCGTTCAAGACGGGACATCCAAAAAAAGCGGCTCATGCTCTGTCGAGGCATGCCGCTTGGGTTATGTCGAATTCGGACGCGATCCTAGCCCAGGAGCGGCTGAAATAGCAATGTTCGTGCATGTGGATTTCGTGAACGTCGCACCCTGAGAAATTGTACGATCGTCCGATCCCGACACGTCGCGACGTGTCATGACTTCCGCTTGACTTAAGCTCTTCAATAAGTCTCGTTAACGTCGTCAAAGCGCCCTGAAAGAGCGCCGCGCGTCCGCCCGCAAGGGCACCCGAAAAAGAGGAATCACTTCGATGCAGAGCCGAGTTCTCGTCGTCGCCGCAGCGACGCTCCTGATGGCGTTTCCCGCCATCTCTCAAGATACCTCATCCATATTCCTGAGCGCGCAGGGCACGGACCAACACCTCGCCAAGGACACGCTGATCGGCGCCAAGGTCTACGGCAAGGACGGCACGATCATCGGCGACATCGAAGATCTGATTCTGACGGACGGAAACACCGTCATCGGCGTCATTATCGGCACGGGCGGCTTTCTTGGCCTGGCCGAGAAGCGCATCGGCGTGGGCCTGGATGCGCTGACATCGGCCGAGAAGGACGGCAAGACGACGATTTCTATCGCCGCCAGCCATGAAGATCTCGTGGCGACGCCGGCTTACCAGCGTTCGCTGCCGAAGAAGTCGCTGCTCGAGCGCGCGAAGGAAAAGGCGCTGGAACTGCGCGACAAGACCACCGACACGTCGAAGGACGCCTACGAGAAGGCCAAGCCAACCATCGATAGCGCCAAGGAGAAGGCCAAGGAGGCCTACGACGCGGCAAAGGAAAAGGTGCAGGACGCAGTCAGCGGCGACAAGCCGGCCGAGACGCCTCCTCCGGCGAGCGAACCCGCTCCCACGCCGGCACCTGAAGCTGCGCCGACACCGGCACCTGAAGCTGCGCCCGCGCCAGCTCCCGAACCCACGCCTGCGCCGGAAGCGGCTCCTGCTCCCGCGCCTGAAGCGACGCCGGCCCCCGAGGCTACGCCCGCCCCCGAGGCCACGCCCGCACCGTCTGGCTCTTCGTCGCCCAGCGATGCAGCACCGGCTGCCCCGGAAGCTCCTGCGGAGACGCCGGCACCGCCGCAGCCCTAACGTCTCCTTTTCAAGAGTTGGTACGGGATCAGACCGCGGTCTGATCCCGTTTCATTTTCCGGGTTGGCGAAACGAAGCATGACGCGCCGCCCGCGCGGCGCTTTCCCGTTGCGATGGGCTCTGCTACGCGTGGACCGCATCGAACGAAAGGAACTTCGCAAATGGCGCCCGTTGCCACCAAGCGCCTGGTCGCCGTCGCGCTGATCGGAAATGCTACAGCGGCGTTCGCCAAGATCGCGGCCTATGCGATGACCGGCTCATCCGCGTTGCTGTCGGAAGCGATACATTCCCTCGTCGCGGTGACGCACCAGACGCTGATGTTGTTTGGCTACAATCAGGCCGCACGGCCGGGCGACGCGCGACACGCCTTCGGCTACGCCAAGGAAATCTACTTCTGGAGCTTCGTCGCCGCGGTGCTGCTGTTCTCGCACGGCGCGGGCGTCGCCATCTACGAGGGCATCCAGAAGATCAAATCGCCACCCTTCCTTGCAATTTCGCCCATCGCCTATTGGGCGCTGCTGCTCGCGCTCGCCGTGCAGATCGCAGTTATCGTGATGCTCATGCGCGGCCGCAGCGCGTCACCCAATGCCATCTCCCCGTTTGCGGAGACGCGGGACGCCATGCGCGGCGCCCTCGCGATCGAGACGCTGGCCGCGACTGCCGGCATTTTGATCGCGCTCGCAGGCATCTTCGCCACCGATGTCCTGGGCGTTCGCTACGGCGACGCGCTGGCATCACTTGGCGTCGGATTCGTCATGGCAGCCTTGGCGGCGCTGATGTGCCTGCGCATCCGCACGCTGCTTGTGGGTGCCGCGGCGGACCCGGGCCTGCGCTCGCGGCTTCGCGTCCTGTTCGCCAGCGAGATGGGGACGGGGCGTCCCCTCGCCGCCGTTCATGACATCAAGACGTTGCAGCTCGGGCCCGACGACGTGCTCGTTGCCGCCAACGTTGCCTTCCACGACGGCGAAACAGCACGCAGCGTGGAGGATACGACCACGCGTCTCGACCGAAGCATCAAGGCCGAGGCGCCCGAGGTAAGCCACGTGTTCTTGGCTCTGCAGCCTCCCGACGGCAGCGACGAGATGGCCGACGACGCGCCCTTGGCACGCAGCGTGACGACGCAACCGCAGCCGCATCCGGCCACCGCACCAATGCCGGCACCCGCACCGGGACAGCCCCGCGCGCCGCAGTCACCGGCCTCGTCCCACGAAGGCAGCCGGAAATCCCGCAAGAAAAAGCGCCGCCACTGATATAGCGGCGACGCCAAACTCCAAGCCCAGCGCGGAGCCCGTTTAGAACGGGATCTCGTCGTCGAGCTGCTTGTCGAAGGGCTTGCCGCCGCCCGAACCGCCGCCGCCGCCGCTGCTGCGTGCAGCACGACGCGGCTCGCTGTAGCCGCCACCGCCGGTGCCGCTGCCACCACCGCCGCCGCCAGCGAAATCGTCTGCGCCGTAGTCCGACTGGCCGCCGTCCGACATGCCGCCGCCAGCGCGGCCGTCAAGCATCGTCAGCGTGCCGTTGAAGCCCTGCAGGACGACTTCCGTCGAATAGCGCTCCTGGCCCGCCTGGTCCTGCCACTTGCGTGTCTGCAGCGCGCCCTCGATGTAAACCTTGGCACCCTTCTTGAGATACTGCTCGACGACCTTGCAGAGGTTCTCGTTGAAGATCACCACGGAATGCCACTCGGTCTTTTCGCGGCGTTCGCCGGAATTCTTGTCGCGCCAGTTCTCGCTTGTCGCGACGCGAAGGTTGGCGATCGGCCGTCCATCCTGCGTGCGGCGAATCTCTGGGTCGCGGCCCAGGTTGCCCACGAGGATCACTTTGTTCACTGAACCGGCCATGTCGTCACTCCTTGCCTAATGTCGTGCAACGTCTTCGCCCTGAGCGCTCGCATGGCGACTCACGACGGTGCTGGGGTCACCCTAACGGCAGAGCCACCGAACGGTTGCACCTTCGACTCGTTCTCCACAGAGGGGTGGCTCCACGGAGTGTGGACGCCGATTTTGTTCTCTTTATGTTCTTGATATGGGTGCTTCGACGTGCGCTTGCAAGGCGCTGTCTCAGGTCACTTCACGAGCGCGAGCGCTTCCGCGTTGTATGTCACCGATGCCTGGCTCTTGGTGTCGCGAATGACGACACTGGACGGCCCCAGCAGCGCAGGATCGGCCGAAGCCGTCACCAGCACCTCGATATTCGGCGCAGCCTTGTAGAGATGACCGGTCGACATCAGCGAGCCGCCCGATACATGCTCGCAGCGCTCAGGCACGGCGCCTTCGAACGTCAGCAGCTCTTCAGCCAGCTTCACCCAGCGCGGGCACTGCCCGGCATACGCGGCGATCTGCTGATCGTTGGCGTTCGCTTGCCCCCGCACGAGCCAGTATCCGCCGGCCAGAATCGCAAGCGCGGCCAGTGCGAGTGCCCATCGTGTCGTCATGCTTTTAGTCCCCAGATGTGTCGGGCGCCGGTCCCCACCAGCGCGTTGGTCTTCAGTTCGGACGCACCAGATCGACGGCGGCCCCGAATTCGCGTAGCGCGTCTGCGTCCATCGCCTTGATGGCCGGACAATCGTTCATGTGCAGCCGGTCGTATAGCAGAACCATGTTGCCCCGGAAGCCCTCGGTCTTGGCACGTCGCGCCACACCCGTCGCCATCGCCCCGCTGCTCCAGCGCACCTTGCACATGAAGCGTCCCAGATAATCCGTCAGCTTGTCGGAATAATCGTACGCGGATGCCGTCGAGGCGGACATGAGGGCCTGCCACTGCTGGTTGGCCGCGCTGCCGGCCCAAGCTTGCACCTTTTCCGCATCGAGCAGCGGCTGCATCGCCACTTCGATCTCCTGTCGCAGCCGGGGCCGCTCGATGCGGCCGAGATCGCTCTTGAGCGCCACGTTGTCCGCGTCAGTCATTGCCGTCATGACCACGTCTGAAAAATCCGCAAGTCCGGTCGGATCAACCTGCGGCGGCTCCGTCATCCAGATCCCCGCGCCGCGGAAATCGGCGCCCTTGATCTGCGCCCCGTTCAGGTCCGCTCCCTGCAGCATTGCGAATTCGAGCGTCGCGCCCTCGAGGTTGGCGTTGGCGAGGTTCGCACCACGCAGATCCGCCCGCCGCAGGTAAGTGCCTTGCAGGCGCGTGCCGGAGAGATTGGCCGCCTGCAGCCTGGCCCCATTCAGGTTCGCACCTTGCAACCGCGCGAACAGAAGCTGCGCACCCTGCAACTCCGCCGCTTCGAGGGACGCCTTTTCCAGATGCGCGCTGCCGAAGTCAGCCCCGGTCAACAGCGCGTTCGACAAGTTTGCGCCGACCAGTTGCGCTTCCTCGAGTTTGCCGCGTCTCAGGTCGATGCCGAGCAGGTTGGCGTTCTCCAGCTTGGCCCGTGTCAGATCGAGCCGGGTCGCCGCCACGCAGCCTGCCTGCTCGCGATCGGTCGTGAGGTAGAGAGTCTCGGGGGCCGCGCACGAAAGCCACGCGCCACGCAGATCCGTACCGGTCAGGCTCGCGCGGCGCAGGTCCGCGCCCGTGAAGTCCGCCTGATGCATGTCGGACCGGTCCAGCTTGGCGTACCGCAGATCGCGGCCGCGCAGCGAGATCGACGGCTCGCCCGGCGCCTGATCGCGATCGACCACCAGATCGGCGTCCTGCACGATCAGATTGCGCTCGAACAAGCCGAACAGCTTGCCGTCGGCGCTGGCGAAGAAGAACGGGGCCATGAACCCGGACACGTAGCGCGGACGCTCCTCTTCCTCGGCGCGCTCGCCGAAGAACGACTGCACGAAGCGGTCGAGGCCTTCGCCGGGTACGGTGGCGATGAACAGCGAGAAAAACGCAACGAGCCCCAGCACGGTGCCTGTGAACGCGCAGCTGAGCGGGTTTTCACGTGTCGTGTTGAAGGCGGCTTGAAAGAACGACGTCTCGGTGCGCAGCATGAACACGCCGATCAGAGACAGCGCGGCCAGGTCCGCCAACAGCGCCACACGCTGCGTCCACGTGATCGCCACGTCGTGATATGGCAGGAACACGACCTGGATATAGAGGATCAGAACCACCGGCAGCGTGACCAGGGTCAGCCACGACATGCCATGCAGGAAGGTGCTCAGCACCGCGGAGCGCTGCGGCCCGGCGATCGCCTGCACGAAGAAGAAGTTGTTCAGTTCCAGCCGCAGCGGGTGGTTGCGCTTATCCGTGGTTTCCAGCAGCCGGATCGCCTGGTCGAACTCCATCGTCTCCCGCGCCAGCAGCACCAGCTGCGACATCAACCCGAGATGCAGCAGCGCCAGAATGATCGGCGCGAACTGAAAGAACTGGGTCAGCTGGATTTTCACCTGCAGGATCGGCAGCTCGACCGGCGTTTCGAGCAGCAGGTCGCGATGCGTCACGCCGGCGACAGCGATGACGAAATAGGCCATGATGGCGAGGAAGATCAGCCAGCCCGTATGCGCGGCATCGCTCGACCGGTTGACGGCCTCCAGCAGGCTGTACGGGTTGACCGGGGTTTCCACCTCCGGTGCAACGCGAGCCATTTCCATACTCTTCCCCCAACGCGGACACGTGACGCGGGCCAACTGCGCCGACCATAGCGGAGAAAGTGAGGCGCGCAACAAAAGTGCGCGACTGCCACGCTTCCAAGATTAACGCCCAGAAGGCTGCAGTCTTACACGCTTTGCGCCTGATAGGCCCTTGACCTTCAAGCTTGATTGGCTATCGGGTTGTACAGCGCTGCGACGCAGCGATCATTCCGTGCTGGTTGGAGCCCGACGAGTTGTATTCCTGCAAAAAATGCCCCGGCTATTGCTGCTCATATCCCTTGATCGCCTTGGAGCGCCGGGACGTGGAGCGCCTCGCCCGCCACTTTGCCCTGCCTTACGCGGTGGCTGAGCGCCGCTTCACGCGACAGGCCTGGGGACGCAAGTGGGTGATGCGGCGCAAGGCCGATAAGCACTTCGGCCGCATCTGCCAGTTTTTCGACACCAAGAAGCGCTGCTGCACCATCTATCACGCACGGCCGTCAGTCTGCCGCTCGTTTCCGGGCGAGGGCCGGTGCGGCTACTACGACTTCCTGATGTTCGAGCGCCGCGCCCAGAATGATCCCACTTTCGTTGCGCTGACCAACCACCGCTAGGCCAAAAATGATGACGGGCCGCACCTGAGGTGCGACCCGCCTTGGAT
>JAKAXS010000174.1 GCA_021816505.1 Pseudomonadota bacterium | reverse complement strand
ATGCCGAATTCGACGACGCGCGCAGGCCGCCACTTCCTGCAGAGCCCCGGGCCGACGCCCGTTCCCGACCGCATCATGAATGCGATGTCGGAGCAGATCCTCGATCATCGCGGTCCGTCGTTCCAGAAGCTCGCCAAGCGCGTGCTGACCAACGTCAAGACGATCTTCAAAACCGAGAACCCGGTGCTGCTGTTTCCCTCGTCGGGTACCGGCGCGTGGGAAAGCGCGCTGGTCAACACGCTGTCGCCCGGCGACACGGTGCTGATGGTGGAGACGGGGCAGTTCGGTCTGCTGTGGAAACAGATGGCGGAACGGCTGGGCCTGAAGGTCGACTTCCTGGCGACGGACTGGCGCACGGGTGCCGAGGCGAGCGTCATCGAGGCGCGTCTGCGGCAGGACAAGACGCATGCCATCAAGGCCGTGTGCGTCGTACATAACGAGACCTCGACGGGCTGCCGCTCGTGGATCGAAGAAGTTCGCCAGGCGATGGATGCGGTAAAGCATCCGGCTCTGCTGATGGTCGACACCATTTCGTCGCTCGGCGTCATGGATCTGCGGCACGACGAGTGGGGCATCGACTGCACCATCGCCGGCTCGCAGAAGGGCTTGATGCTGCCGCCGGGGCTGTCGCTGCTGGCGATCAGCCAGAAGGCAATCGAAGCCTCCAAGACGGCAAAGCTCGCGCGCTCCTACTTCGCGTGGGACGACATGCTGGCCAATAACGCCAACGGTTTCTTCCCCTACACGCCGGCGACGGGCCTTCTCTATGGCCTGGACGAGGCGATCGACATGCTGAACGAGGAAGGCCTCGACAACGTGTTTGCACGGCACGAGCGCCTCGCTGAAACGACGCGCCGCGCGGTGACGGGTTGGGGCCTGGAGATCTGGTGCCGCGATCCGAAGTACTACTCGTCGGCCGTGACCACCGTCACGATGCCGGAAGGGCACGACGGCGACAAGTTCCGCGCGTTGGCGCTGGAGCGGTTCAACATGGCGCTGGGGTCGGGACTGAACAAGCTCGCGGGCAAGGCGTTCCGCATCGGGCACCTTGGCTACACCAATGAGCTGACGCTGTTGGGTGCTCTGACGGGCGTCGAGATGGCGCTGGACATCGCGGGCATTCCTCACCGCAAGGGCGGTGTGGCCGCGGCCATGGACTACGTCGCTTCCGTCGGCCGGCCGGAGACGGCGAAGGCCGCCTGAGACTTGCCCGATCGAGGCTGAAACGCAAAACGCCGCCGTCCTTGGACGCGCGGCGTTTTTGATTTCGAGGTGCTTCGCTAGATCAGCGGCTGAAGCCGGCTGCAGCGAGCTCGACTTGGCACTTGCGGCCGAGCCGGAAGAATTTCGAGTAGACGCAGGCCTTGACCTTGGCGACCGTCGGGTTCTCGCCAACGCAGAGGCGACGAACGTCGGACTCGCAGGCGGCGCGCATGGCCGGCGTGACTTCCTTCGGGATCTGGAACTCTTCAGCGAAGGCTACTGTGGTCGTCGAAAGCACGGCGCTAACGATGACAGCTCTAAGGGCCATCATGATCATCCCCTCCATAACAATGCTTAAGAAAGTAATGCTGCAAAGCAGCAAGTTCTCTGGAAGGCAATCTAGGCGAGATCGTGGTCGCAGACAAAGCGGCGAATCGGCTTGTGGATAACGTGGTCCCGAGATAAGCCGGCTGCGCCGGCGTTAATCGTGAACACCGCATCTATCATGCTGGAATATAAATATAATTTCAGACAGCCGTATCGGCGGCGTGAGCCCTGGCAATCCGCACGCCGCCAGCTCTCGTTCTAGGTCGAATACACGAGCAGCAGGGCTTCCGTCAGCCGAACGCTGTCCACGTCGTCCTTGTGTATGACTTCCGTGGCGCCGCTTGCGCGCAGGATGACTTGCCGCGACCGGGTGACTTCGCCGCTGACGACTATGATCGGCCCTTTGTAGTCTGCGCGGCGGAGCAGCGGTATCGTTTCGGTTGCGCTGTCGCTGGGCTTAAGCACGTCGTCCAGGAATACGAGGTCGGGCTGGAGCTTGATGATGCAGTCCAGCGCGGTGGCGATGGTGGGCGCCCGGCGGATCTGAACGTCGTATCCGAAAATGATGCGCAAGGTGGCCGACAACCGCTTTGCGTCGACGTCGCTGTCGTCGATGACGAGCACGTCGCTCAGTTGCGGCAAGGCCGTACGCTGTTTGTTGGCGCTGCTCTTGCGTTCGAGAAAATCGCTGCCGGTTTCAATAGAAGCCATTCCAGTATTCCAATCATGCGTCGTTAGAAAAACTATGCACATTGTAGGGTGTCGGACAATTCTTCTGTATCGTCACGGTGGACTTTGGCCACCAGATGGAAAAGGTGGTGCCTCGTGTCTTCAGTGCATCGGAATGAACGGTGATACGGCCGCCGACCGTGGATAGCGCGCGCGCAACGATCGCGAGACCCATGCCGCTCGGTTCGCCCTTAGCGGGATCACCCAGCGTACGGAACGGCAGAAAGATGGCATCGTAATGAGCCGGGTCGATGCCTGGACCGTCGTCCGAGACCTCGATCAACAGTGACTCCTTCAGCTCCGAGGCGTGCACCTTTACATGGCCGTCAGCCCGATCGTGATGGGCGAGCGCGTTGCCGATCACGTTGCGCAACACAAGGTCGAGCAGCGCGCCGAACGTGTTCAGTTGTGGCCAATCTCCAGTAATCTCGACGCGAATTTTCGGCGGACGCGGCAGGCTGTTCACCACGGCGGCGACGAGTTTCGCCGTGTCGATGTCTTCCAGGACGTCAACCTTCTGAGCCGCGGTCGCGTAAGCCAGAAGTGACGACAACATCGCCGACATGCGGCCGGACTGCTGGCGCATGGCCGCAAGCGCGGTTCGCGACCGGTCGATATCACCTGCCGCCAGCATGGCGTCCACGTCGTCGGCCAGGAAACGCAGTTCACGCATCGGCGCCTTCAAATCGTGGGAGATCACGGAGGCAAATTGCTCCAGATCGGTGTTGGCGCGTTCCAGTTCCGCATTGGTGTGCTGAAGCTCGACGGATTTCGCAACGACGTCGGCTTCCGCGATGAGGCGCGCGCGGATCTGCCGGTTCAGTTCGACTTCCAGATCAACACTGAGAACGGCGCGTGACGCCAGGATGAGGATGCAGTTCTCGGCCTCGGACCATACGGCCGCAAGGTTCAGCCGTGGGGTGCGCTCTCCGTTCGTGACGATGGTGACGGACGGAATGTCGAGCACGGCGTGTCGGTCAGAGCGCAACGCCAGAAGGTCTGCTTCGAGGCCGGCAAAGGGAAGGATCGTTTCCGTCACGTCCTTCCCGATCGAAACGAACGCGACGAGAGGTCCATAGCGCCCCGTCACCTGCAGTTCCGCGTCCAACCAGACGATGCCGAAGAAGCCACGCTCGGCGAGCAGCCGGCTTGCGCTGATCAGCGGCGCTTCGCGGATGGGTACATCGATTGCGCTCATGGTGCCCGCCGCACGATAGCCCGGGCCGTTTCCGCGAAGGCGCGCGTCACGTTCTCGCCCGTCAACGCGCTGGTGTGAAACAGCAGCGTGTCGTCGCGTGCTAATTCGCCTTGCAGAGGTGTAGGCGGCGACAGATCGGACTTGTTCACGAGATAGCAGACGCAGCGGCCCGGCAGGCGCTCGCGGAATGCGGCGGCGATGGCGGGCATCGCCTCGATCGTTTCATTGCGTGTGACGTCCCCGATGATGAGGGCGGCGGACGCTTCCTTCAGGTACACATGGCGAAACATGGCGTCGCCCAGGTTGCCGTCGCTGTCCCACACGATCATCGGAACCGGCTCGGCTTCGATCGTCTTGGCTTCGTAACGATAGACGTCGACGCCGATGGTCGGCTTGTACGAGGTATCGAAGCGATCGAAGACGAGGCGTTGCGCGATCGAGCTTTTGCCGACGCCGATCTGTCCCAACAACATCACTTTATACGCGGACGGCCTCATTCCTGACCTTCGCCCGCGAATCCGAGTTCGAACTCGACGCGCCGGTTAGGGCTGGTCTCGCCGGTGGCGGGCGCGATCTGGTTTGCGTCGAGCCGCCCGATCGCGACGAGGCGCGAGCGCGCGATCCCGCGTGTGACGAGTTCATCCACGATTTTGCGCGCGCGGCTCTCGCTGAGCTCGTTGTTGCGGTCGGAGGTGCCTTTGGCGTCGGTGTATCCGACCACGCGTACCAGCGCGTCCGTCTCGCTCATGAGCTTGGCGAGATTGTCCAGCGTCCGGTTCGCAAGTTCGTCGTTGCGATAGGCAATGTCTCCGGCGAAGAAGACCGCGTGGCTCCTTACGAAAACGGACAGGCGCTCGAATGCGGTTATGTCCGGAGCGCGAACGACGGCGGGTGCCGGCGGTGCGATGTTGCGTTTGATGGCCAGAACTTGCAGCGCTGTGGCCGTCACCGTCGCCAGTTGATCGGCCGCAAGTTCCAGCCGCCGCGCGCTCTCTCGCGTTGGGCCTGGTTTATCTCGCTCTGGAGCAGCGCGCTGATTGTCCGGGCCTGCGAAGATGGCCGTCAGCTCAGCTGCCTTTTGCCTCAAGTCATGTCCAAGCCGTTCTTGCTCGGCAGCGGTCTTATGGAGTCCGCTGGTTTGGACTCTCAGCTTCTTCGCGCTGTCGGTGGCGAGATCGAGCACATTTTGGAGGATCGCGCGGTGAGCCGGGGTCTCGACGCCGGGCATGATGAGCGGCAGGTCGAGCGCGACCTGGTCGAGCCGTAAGGCCGTGCGGTGCAAGGCAGCACTGATCTCGGCCTGCTCGATGGCAGGGCCGATTTCACCGCGCACACCGGGGAGTGGTGTCAGCCGATCGGTGATCGTGGTGCCGGGCAGATCGCGATGCAGACGCTCGAGGATCGCCGCCTTTACGGCGTCGTCGCGCGTGAGGCCGGTCAGAGAGACGCGGCGGCCGAAAGGACTGACGTTGACGTCGATGAGATATCCTGTCGTGCCGGGCGTCGCGGCAATAGCCGCGCTAGTCAGTTCCTGCGCGCGGTTCACGAAATGCCGGTCGAGAACGAGCCAGGCAGCCGTTCCGGCAACGAGCACGCCGATCAGCGCGAGCAGGACGAGCGCAGGCGACATCCCGCGACCACCCGATGTCTTGGATGCGGCTGGAAGTTCGGTGGCCAAGCGCTCGGACAGCGCGCGCAGTTCGCTCCGGTACGGGGCGTCGTCGGGGGCGAGCGCAGAGCCGCCGGTGGGGAGCGCTTGGCAGCGCTCGATCGTCGTCAGGAAAGCGTCGTCGAGAAGACGTTCCGCGTTGGGCGATGCCGTGCCGCTGCAGCGCGCGGCAAGAAGGTAAAGCGGCGAGGCGCGCAGGAAGATGCGTGCGTCGCCAAGGTCGATCTCGCGCAGCGATGATCCGTCGGTTCCGAACGCATCGGTGGCGAACTCGTTGATGGCGGCCAGCACGCCACTCATGACCTGTCCGCGGCGCTCATCGACGGCTTGCGGCCAGTGCGCGACAAGCTCGCCTGTTCCGCGACGGATCAGGTAGATCTCCTCAAGCTGCATCGATCCGGCGTCTGCAAGTGCGAGATCGGCGACGGACTTGCCGCTCGTCAGGCTACGCAGTCGGAGCATGAAGGGGTTGCGGTCCACCCTGCGGTTTATTTCGCGGGCGAGATCGGCGATGGCGCTGGCGACGTACGCTTTCACCATGCGCCCGGTGATCGGGTAGAGCGCATCGACGAGTTCGTCGCGGCTGTTGTGGATCTCGGTCCGGATCGTGCGCACGATCAGCGGCGCAACGGCTTCCGACAGTTCGGCGTGACGCTCGGCTTCAGCGTGCCGTAGCGCATGGTCGAGAACATTGGCGACGGCCAGGCGGAAGCGCTCTTCGGTACCGGCACGGGCGAACACCGCATCCAGCCGGTCGGCGAATTGTTGGCGCTCACGAGTGTGGGAAAGTAGATCCGTTTCGGATTTCGAAAGGCGTTTCTGAACTTCGTCCAGCGTTCGCGTTTCGGTATCGAACAGAAGCTCTTTCAAGCGATCGACGGGATGAGACATTCGGCAACCTCGACGCGCAGGCTTTAAATCCCGCGGACACGATTGCCGAGGTCGTGCATCGCTCGCGCCAACTCGTCGAAGGCGGAACGGCGATCGGCCGAGACATCCCTGGAAAGGGCATCCAGTCTTTGCGAAACGACGTCCAATCGCTGCAGAACGGTTTGCTCGAACTCAGACTGCCGTTTTTCCAGCGCCGACAATCGATCGACGCTCGATTGCAACGCATCGCCGAGCAGAAGCTGACGTATTTGCTCCATTCTGGCGTCGCCGACAGGCGCGTGCTCCGGAGCTACGACCGTTGTGGTGG
>JAKAXS010000173.1 GCA_021816505.1 Pseudomonadota bacterium | reverse complement strand
GGCAGCGCGCATCTACAAGCCGGCCAAGACGGCCATGCAGTCGGGTTACGCCCGCATGAAGGAGTGGGTCCTCGAGTTCGAGCCCGCCGTGCCGCGCGAGATCGATCCGCTGATGGGCTGGACAAGCTCGTCCGACATGGCATCCCAGCTGAGAATGGAGTTCGACACGCGCGAGGATGCGATCGCCTACGCCGAACGCAGCGGGATTCCCTATACGGTGCACGATCCCAAGCCGCGTAAACCGATCCGCAAGTCATACGCCGACAACTTCAAGTTCGGCCGCCTGCGCCCCTGGACCCACTGAGCCGTCTTAACCGCGATCGCCGACGGACCCTGTCTAGCCGCGGAGCGGCCTGCGCATGGCCGTAGATCATGGTAAGGAGTTGGCGAGAGGCGCGGCAAGGGCGGCAGCACGGAAGACCCGAAGCCAGAAAGCCCCAACACAGAAGGCGCGTGAATGGCTGAGCGCATCGTTCTCGTCACCGGATCGCTGGCCGAACCGCGCGTAAAGCGCATCGCCGAGGAGGTGGCCGGCGAGGCACTCGACCCGGTGGTCGCCAACATCGGCGTCAAGGTTGCCGCGTTGATGACGACCGACATCGTCGAGCGGCGCCTGAAGCTTTCCGAGAAGCCGGATCGCGTGATCATGCCCGGCCGCTTCCGCGGCGACCTGGAACGCCTGGCCGATCATTTCGGCACGCGTTTCGAGCGTGGTCCCGACGAGATTTCCGATCTTCCTGTCTTCCTTGGCAAGGCGGCCGTTGAGACGGACCTGTCGGCGCACAACATGACGATCTTCGCCGAGATCGTCGATGCGACGGCGTTGAGCATCGATGAAATCCTGCAGCGGGCCCGCCTGCTGCGCGCGGATGGCGCAGACGTCATCGATCTGGGTTGCCTTCCCGACAGTCCGTTTCCGCATTTGGAAGACGCCATACGCGCCCTGCAGGCCGACGGCGCAAAGGTGAGCGTCGACAGCTTCAACGCCGAAGAATTGTCACGCGCAACGCGCGCCGGCGCGAACTACCTCCTCAGCCTGTCGGAGAAGACGATCGACATCGCTGACGAGGGCCCGGCGATCCCGATCCTGATCTCGGCCGGCGCCAACGATGCGGAAAGCCTCGACCGCGCCATCGACATCATGATCGCCAAAGGCAAACCGTACTTCGCCGACCCGATCCTCGATCCGATCCATTTCGGTTTCGCCGCTTCCGTCGTGCGCTATGTCGATCTGCGCAAGCGCCGGCCCGACGTGCCGATCCTGATGGGCATCGGCAATCTCACCGAGCTGACGGATGCGGACACCACCGGCATCAACGCGGTTCTAATGGGGTTGTGCTCGGAACTCGATATCACGGCCGTTCTGGCGGTCCAGGTTTCCAACCATGGCCGCACGGCCGTGAAGGAATTCGATCGGGCGCGGCGGGAATTCTACGCGGCCAAGCAGGCGAACGCCCTACCCCAGGGCTTCGGCGAAGGCCTGATGGCTTTGCGCGGCCGCAAGGGGTTCGCGACCACATCGGCGGAGATTACCGCGCTTGCCACGCAGATCCGCGACCAGAACTATCGCATCGAAGTCGCTGAAGACGGCGTCCACATCTACAATCGCAACGGCCATCACGTGTCGGAAGACCCGTTCGAACTCTTCAAGCACATCGACGCACGCGCCGACGTCGGTCACGCATTCTACCTGGGCGTGGAAACGGCGCGGGCGGAGATCGCCTACCGCCTCGGCAAGCGCTATGCGCAGGACGAACCGTTGCAGTTCGGCGTTGTGGCCGAGACCAAGGGTTCGGCCGACGATGCTCATCTGATGAAGTTCAAGGAAGCCGGCAGCACCCTCAAGAAGGACGACTAGCGGGCAGAGCTATTCCGCGCCTGCCTCGCCGCTGCTTCCGCCGGTGTTGGCCGTATCGCCGATGTTCTGGACCGCCACAGTGGACAGACGCGCATCGGGATCCGTTGCGACGGCCATCACGAAGACAAGCGCTACCATCGACGCCAAGACGATAAGTCCTGCAGCCGCGCTGACGGGACCTTCGCAATTCAAGACTGACTGAACTCTAGATCGGACAAGCATCGCGCACTCCAATCCGGCAAACGCAAAGGATCTTTACGCAAAACGTGCGTAGGCGCCGCAGGTTCCAGAACGCTCAGGCCGCGATCAAGTGACGGTAGTAATTAAGGTAAGTATTGATGATCACGTCTTCGCCGTATGTCGCCAGGCAATGACGATGGCCCTCATCGGCCAGGGCGCGGGCCAGCGCCGGGTCGTCGATCACGCGCTTGATTGCGGCCCGCAGCGTTTCCACGTCGTCGACCTCGGCGAGCAGCCCGGTCTTACCGTCCTCGATCATCGATGCCGGCCCGGCCGCACGGGCAGCAATCAGCGGCTTGCCGTAGGCCCACGCGTCCAGCGTCGTGTTACCCATCGGTTCCCACCGGCTCGGCACCAGCCAGATGTCGGCCGCTGCCGCCGGTACGCTGATGTCGTTGACCCACCCGGTGAACACGACGCGATGCGCGATGCCGAGTTCTGCGGCCAATGCCTTCAGCGCCTGCTCGTCGGGACCGTTGCCCGCTGCGATCACCCACACCTTGTCGCCCAGCGGCGCCACCGCGCGTAGCGTCAGGTCGACGCCCTTGACCTTGTGCAGCCGCCCGGCAATCAGCAGCGCCGTCGCATCCGGCGGAATGCCGTAGTTCTTGCGCACCGCGTCGCGCGTGCCCGCCCAGCCCTCGGGCGGCGTCGGCGCGAAGCTGTTGATCCACGTCACGTGATCGCGCTTCCAGCCGTTCCTGACGCAATGCTCCTTGAGGTCCTGCGTGATGACGATGATGTCGTCGACGTGCCCGCGGTAGTACTTCATGTCGTAGTAGCCGCCGACGCGCGCGGTCTTGACCCACGGTCCCGGCGGCACATACGACGCTGCGCGGTTCATCCAGGCTTGGATGACGTGAGGCTGAAACTCCCTCGCATGCCGCGCCATGCGCCGCGCGGTCGCCTTCGTAAAGGCGTGGTCGACGATCCCGCCGAACGGCGCCGTAACGTGCTTCACGCCGTGCGCCGTCAGCTGTTCGGACGCCCAGCTTTTCTCGCGCACGACCGGCATCAATTCCACTTCGGGGTGCTTCGCCAGGGATGCCATCAAACGGATGAAGAACGTCTCCGCGCCACCCGCCTGGGCAGCGCCGAGCATATGCATGAGACGAAGCTTGGGCATCGAGAGTGGCGAACCTGACGTAAGTGGCGTGGACGGCGTTCAGAAGGTGGCGATCCCGGCAGGACTTGAACCTGCGACCCTCTGCTTAGAAGGCAGATGCTCTATCCGGCTGAGCTACGGGATCACTCGTCTTCGCTGCAACGCGAAGGCGCGCCGCAAGATGCTCTGAGGGATAACTTCTTTGCGGACCGAAGGGAAGCCAGCCAAACACACAACACAGAGTGCGGCTTTAACCAAAGTCGTGATTTGCCGCCAGGGCGGCTTATGTGCACTGTTCCTGGCGCGTCGATTGCTTTGAGTCTGCGAGGATGGGGAGACTGCCCCATTGCGGAACAGGACGAGGGCCACGGCTATGAACGATCCCAAGACCAAGAAGCGCCAAAAATCTAGCAAAAACAAGCTTGAACAACTCAAGGCCCGGCTCGAGGCTCGGCTTGCGCCGCTGGCACCCTTGGCCGCCTCGCAACCCGTCGCACAGTAGATCGCTCGCGTTACAGATTCGCGTCAGAGCGGGAAGACAGCAGCCGGCAACCCTGTCAGGCGACAGTCAGCATTCGCCGAACAGCGTCGCTACACATTTCCACGACTTTTCGGCCCCTGACTTGAGCTTGTCGCCGAGCGATGGTTCGGCGGCTTCCGGCGGAACCTCGGCCGGCCGTGAGGCCGTTTCATCGGGCGCGGACGCGACCGCCGTATCGGACTTCTCGACCGCAGGTCGCGCGTCGCCGGGAGCCTGCTGAGGCTGGGTCGATGCCGGAGCCGGCGTCGTAGAAGCAGCTTGCGGCTTGGCCGGTTTCACGGCCGCAGGAGCGGCGTCGTCCAACCCCGCCGCGAGCGCCGCCTTGACGTCCTTCCACCCAATGGTCGTTTGCGTGCCGGTGCAGACGCCGCTCACAACCTCGCAAGCGGCGTGTTGGCCCCTTTTGCGCAAAACGGTGGTGCAAACCTTTGAAACGGCCTTGTCGCCAGCCAGCGCGCTGATCTCGTCCGCCTTCTTGACGGTGCAATCGTAGGTCGCGGCCGGCCCCGTGCATGTCACGCACAGGTCCGCAGCTGCCGGGCCGGCAGCTGCCAGGCCAGCAAGGGCGCATATGTGCAAGGGGCGAAACATCACCCGCTGCTTATGGCCATTCAACGCGACGAGATATTGGCAATGCGCGATTTGCCGCGAAAAAGGGCACTCGACGCATAAGGCGTGCCCGGAGGGACACACCCGCTGGGGCGCTGGGGCCCGGTCTCAGCCCGCGACAATCACCTGATTGCGCCCCGCGCCCTTGGCCTCGTAGAGCGCATCGTCGGCGCGGCTGATGATGCCCTCCGCCTGTTCTCCGCGCTTAAGCTCCGCGACACCGAAGGAGGCGGTGACCAGCCCGATGTCCTGAGACGTGCGGCGCATGGTCAGCGACTTGGCGCTCAATTTCGCCCGGATACGCTCCGCGATGCGCTCGGCTTCCCGGCCATTGCATTGTGGCAGGATGATCGCGAATTCCTCGCCGCCGAAGCGCGCGACGGTGTCGCCCTCGCGCACGCTGCCGACCATCAGCTGCGTGAAGAACTTGATCACCTCATCACCCACCGGATGGCCGAACCGATCGTTGATCGCCTTGAAGTGATCGAGATCGCCCATGATGATCGACAGCGATGTAGACGTTCCGGCGGCAGTTTTGATCGCGCCGCCCAGCGTGACGTCGAAACAGCGCCGATTGCCGACGGCCGTCAACGGATCCTGCAAGCCGACTTCGTACGCTTTCTCCAGACGTAGCCGCAGGCCGTCGATCACTGCCCGAGATGCTTCGAGCTTCTTGGCCATGTCTGCGCTGTCCAGACGCATACGATGATTTTCGGCGACGAGGAGGCTGACGATGACCCGTACCTGATCGGGTGTCGGCAGTTCCGCCAGACGCGTCTGCGCGGCAGCCAGAGATGCGCCGTAGCTCTCATCGGTGCTGATGCGCGCGCGAATAATGCCGAGTACTTTGCCGAGCTCCAGATTGAGAAGCGTTCCCGTCGCCAAAACCGCATTGTTTTGTTGACCGGCTTGCAGTGGGTTGGACGAAACAAATCCCAATGATCGTGGCAAGAAATAGATTGCCGCGCCTATCAATCCGAGTACGGCCAATACCGCCGCAAAAACCCCAAAAGCAGTTTGGAGCGGCAAGCCAAATATTTGGATCGAGCGAAAAGCGCCGCCTTTGTCGCCGCCCGGCAATAGGGCGTAGGCAGACAAAAAGCCAATCAGAAGCGAGGCAAGTACACCCCAAGCGGGTATCGGTCGTCTTACATATTCCATCGGAGAAATATCTGCATTATCGAAAACCAATAACGGTCACAGGACAACGAAATCGGAGCGGGGGCTGATTCGCAACACATAAAGCGGTCGCCGTCTAATGCTCAGAGTACAGAAATTGAAATCCGGTTACAGTACGAAGGTTGGAGGAATTAAGAATGCTTCGTTGAAACCGCTTTGTCCGCCGGCTGTTTGCCGGAGTGATCGCAATCCATCGCGAATTATTTACCTCGTGGTTCCACTATTGAATTCGCTCGCCAATATCGGCGACTTGAATTTTCCATCAGTTCAGGGCGGAGATGACAACGTTCTTCGGTCGGCTCGTCACGTTCATGTCTCGCGACCTGCAGGACCTGATTGCGGCTGCCTTGCCGTCGCTGTCATTCTCGCCGCCGTCGGCTGGGCAGTTCGAGAGCGTGATGCGCGCCACGCCCGCGGCGATGGTCGGACATCTGATCAACACGACCATCGCGGTCATCGCCTTTCATTCAAGCATAGGCGTGTACGAACTCGCGTTGTGGGCGATGCTGTCAGCCGGAGGCGCTTTGTATGTGCTCGTGCGGCGCATGAGCGGTGCGTTCCGGACGAGCATCGGCGTTCTGTCGCCGGAGCGCGTTCGTCGCCTGGAACATCGGGCGATCCTCAACGCGGCACTCCTCGGTTTGCCCTGGGCCTACCTTGCCGTGCGCTACATCGGAGGGTTTCCGCACACGCCGGAGATCATTCTGATTGCGCTGGGCGTAGGCATGGCGGCGAGCGGCGCGATCCTGCTTGCCCCGCTTGAGCGTGCGGCCGTCACCTATTGCTCCGTCATACTCCTTCCCTC
>JAKAXS010000172.1 GCA_021816505.1 Pseudomonadota bacterium | reverse complement strand
TCCGATCTGTCTGGAGCGCATCCCGCTGCGGGTTGCTCCGGAAGGCACGCCTGGCGACGGTGGTCATTTGTGCTTGTCTCCTTGGACCCGGCTCAACTTGGCCGCCCGCGCTGCGGCGAAGAGATCCTCGATCGTGACCTGTTCGGGGTTCATCGCGGTCTGGGGGCTGCTGGCGAGCGCGTTGGCCACCATCTTTCGGATCGCCCGGCCATCGAGGCCGACACACTCGGCCGCGCAGCCGCCGAACTGTGCTGACCCTGCCAGCCTGCTGATCGCCGGATACGTACGGCTGAGTCCGGTCAAGCAGTCCTTCAGGATACGGCTGCACGCCTCACGGTCGGGCAGTGGCAGCTGCATGACGAGGTCGCAGCGCGACGTGAACGCGCTGTCGATGGCCTGCGGGAAGTTGCTGGTGGCGATGAATAAAAGGTTGGGGTGTTGGTCTGCCAGGGTATCGAGCTGGACGAGCACAGCGTCGGTGGCGCGATGAATGTCGATCGGGTTGGCCTCCAGGCTCATCTTCGAGCGGTCGGCCGCCAGGGTCTCGACCTCGTCCAGCAACACGATGGTCGGCCCATTCGCAGCCGCCTCCGCGATCGATTGCGAAAACAGATCGGAGACGGCGCGTTGTGTTTTGCCCATGGCCGAGCTGGTCAGGGCGTGCGGCTCGACCTCCAGCAAGCGGAAATTACCGCCCCTGAAGGACTCGGCGGTGCGATGTGCCAAGCCGCGGGCAAGCGAAGTTTTGCCCGTGCCCGGGGGACCGACCAGCAGAATGACGCCATGCAGCGGAATGACGCTGCGATCGACCTTGCTCCGCAGAGTGAAGTTCAGCATCGCCTGCGACAGGAGCTGCGACTTCAGCGTCTCGTCGAGGAAGATCGATTCCCACAGCGCACCGAGCTTCGGGTCCTGAAGAGGACGACTCCGCTGAAAGCCTTTCGGTAGGTTTTGATCTTCCGGCTGTACCGCTGCTGCGTGCCTCATTGTCGATCGCTCTCTTGTCTGATCCGGCGTCCGTTCGATCGACGACGGGGATATAAAAGACCGCGCCGGGATGGCGCGGTCCTGATGGTCAGCCTTTCGGCGGATTCGGGTCCCATCCGTGGCGGTCGCTCTGGGCGATGCGACCGTCCCGATTGTGGATGTGGACCTCGGTCTCCTGGTTGTGACGCACCTGCCGACCCGGATCGATCGCCCTGCGGTTGATGTCGTAGTGACCGGTCGCGCGTTCCGCGCCACCGCGCCTGACGTCCCAGCCGCCACTCGGATTCGGCACCACATGATGGGTTTCCGATCCAGGCCTTCCCGCCATATCTTGATATTCCCTTGCGTTCGCCGAATTTATAATATCGCTACTCCGAACATTTATGGGGATGGATATGCGCGTTGTCAAGGACCATATATACCGCTAGTCTGAATGGGCGATTCAGGAGGAGTTCATGACGTGTCGACGCCGCTAGGCGACAAGATCCGCGAGCTGCGCAAGGCGAAGGGCTACACGCTCGACAAGCTCGCAGAACTCGCGGATTCCAGCAAAAGCTATATATGGGAGCTTGAGAACAAGGACCCGCCCCGGCCATCGGCGGACAAGGTTGCCAAGATCGCGGCCGTGCTCGGCGTCACCGCCGACTACCTGATCGATCCGACTGAGACGGTGAAGGTCGAGGACGCTACCGATTCCGCCTTCTTCCGGAAATACCGGAAAATGGATCCGACGATCAAAGACAAGATTCGTCGGATGGTCGATTTGATGAGCGAGGATGAATGACCGCTGCCTTCACCCCGCAGCGCTGGGCGATCGAAATCACGCATTTGCTCAATGCGGTCTTCGGGGTGGACCGATTTCCTATCGATATTCCGATGGTGGCCAAGGAGTATACGGCCCAGAGATTCCCCGATGACCCGATCATCAGCGTAGCCGGCGACAATCTTCCGAACTTCGATGGCGCCCTTTTCCGGGCGCCGGCGGGACGCAAGGGTTGGGGCATCATCTACAACAATGCGATCAGTTCGCGAGGGCGGATCAATTTCACCCTTGCGCACGAGTTCGGCCACTACCTCCTCCACCGCCTGGCGCACCCAGATGGATTTTATTGTGGCGAGCAGGACGTGGTGCAGTGGAACTCTCCTCTCGGTCAGATCGAGCATCAGGCGAACGTGTTCGCCGCCAATTTTCTGATGCCGCTCGACGACTTCCGTCGGCAGATCGACGCCAGAGCGAAGATCGATCTCGAGATGATTTCGCACTGCGCCGACCGCTACCGCGTGTCGCTCATCGCGGCGGTGCTGCGGTGGCTCGACTATACGGAGAGGCGGGCTGTGCTTGTCGTCTCGCGAGACGGCTTCATTCTGTGGGCGCGGTCAAGCACCCCGGCGCTGAGAACTGGTGCGTTCTTCAGGACCTCGACCGGCCCGATCGAAATCCCGGCCGCATCGCTTCCGGTCAAACTGGACCTCCTCATCGACGGCCGGGCGAGCATCGATCATGGCGAGGGCGTCTGGTTCAAAGAACCGGTTCGCGAGATGACCGTGTTTGCCGAACAATATGACTTCGCCATCTCGCTGCTGTTGCTCGATGATGCGACGCCCTTCGAGTCGTTAGATGCGGAGCCGGAATTGGATACCTACGACAGGATCATGCCCGAGGAGCGGCGGCGGGAGTGGTGATCCGTGATTGTTGGTGACTGATCGTGTCCCGAGCATTCATGCGTCGGTGTTGCCGCATTCGCGATCCGCTCAATTTCCCCGATCGATGCGAAATGTCCGTGAATTCCGGCGCGCCACCGAAAATCATGCCTTTGTGTTGTCGTAATCCAGGTTAAGCGCCTCCATCATTCCGTCGATAAAGGCGATGGCAAAAGATCCGGGAACGGCGGAGGCCAAATCGTCATCCGGCCGATCGAGGAACATGCGGGCGTGCCGCGGCTTCTCGGCCATCGACATTGAGAGGTTAAAGTCTTATATACGAGACCATGAAACGCTTAGCCTCTTTTATATGAGACCGTAGCATGAGGTCGACCGTCACTGACACGTTGCCGCCAGGGGTCAAGCGCGCGCTCGCGAAGCTGGGCGCGGATGTCGCACTCGCCCGCAAGAAGCGCAATCTGACAACCATGATGATGGCCGAGCGGATCGGCGTCGCAAAGAGCACCTATCTCAAGGTTGAGAAGGGCGATCCCACGGTGGCGCTGGGGACCTACGCCATGACCTTCTTTGCCCTGGGCTTTGGCGACGTTTTGGGTGAGATGCTGGATGCCCGGCGCGACGATCAGGGGCTTCTCCTCGACGCCGCGCGCATGCCCCAGCGGGTGCGGACGCCAAAGTCGCCGAGGGCGCTTTGAAACGGACGATCCGCGTCCATATCGGCGACGAGGCACGTTTGGTCGGCATGCTGCATTATGACCAGCAAGGCGCGCGGGAGAGCGCCGTCTTCGAGTATGACGCGACTTGGCTCGCCGACGCAGAGCGCTTTGCCATCGAGCCGGGCCTGGCTCTGGTGCCCGGCCCGCAGTTTCATCGCAAAACCCGCGACGGGTCTGTCTTCCATGCCGTCATCGCCGATACCGAGCCCGATGGTTGGGGCCGACGCGTTATCCAGCGCGACCATGCCAAGCGCCGCCAGGACGCGCGCCGCGCCGGCGAGGCCGTCGCGCCAAGCCCCCTCAATTCACTGGATTACCTGCTTGCCGTCGACGATTTCAGCCGGGTTGGCGCCCTGCGCCTGCAGGACGAAAATGGGCGATTCCAACGGGCTTCTGAAGACGGACGTCGAACTACCCCGCCTTTGATCGAACTCGCCCATCTCCTCGCGGCCACACGGGCGGTCGAGACCAACACCGAGACCTCAGCCGATCTGGCGTACCTTCGTGGACGCGGCACCTCGCTCGGCGGCTTGCGGCCAAAATGCTCCGTGATTGACGACGACGGCCAGCTCGCGATCGGCAAGTTTCCCAGCGTGGCGGACGAACGGTCGGTGACCAGGGGCGAGGTGCTGGCCATGCGCCTGGCCAAACGTGCCGGGATCGACGCTGCCAAAGCCCGGCTGATTGACAGCGACGGCACGCCGGTCGCGCTGATCCGACGCTTCGACCGTCCTGCGGGCGGGGGCCGGCTGATGTATGCGTCGGCCGCCACCATGTTGGGCGCTGAACCGGGTGATCCGGGTGAGCATGCCTATACCGAGTTGGTCGACGCACTGCGTCAGAACGGCGCGACCCCGCAAGCCGACATTGAGGAATTGTGGCGGCGGATCGCCTTCTCGATCCTAATCACCAATGTCGATGATCACCTGCTGAACCATGGCTTCCTGCACGTTCGGCGAGGTCTTTGGCGTCTGGCGCCGGCATTCGACATCAACCCGTTTCCAGAGCGGGTGCGCGAACTGAAAACATGGGTCTCCGAGGAGACTGGCCCTGAAGCGACCATCGAGGCGCTGATGTCGGTCCTGCCCTATTTCCGGCTCTCTCTGGCCCGAGCCAAGGCGATCTTGGCGGAGGTAGAGCATGGCGTCGCTGCTTGGCGCGACGAGGGGCAGGCTCTCGGGATGACAGCGTCCGACCTCGACAGCTTCGTTGACGCGTTTGAGCACGATGAGCGCGTGGCTGCCCGACAGGTGATCGGATGACCGCTGGCTTCGCCCTCAAGGAGCTACGGTGTTCCTATTACGTTCCAAATGTGCTAGATCACGGTCAAATTGGGTGGTGCGCGCATGGCTGATAAGAGCGCAATCGAGTGGACGGATGCGACGTGGAATCCCGTGACGGGTTGCACGAAGATAACCCGTGGGTGTGACAACTGCTATGCGGCCCGTTTCGCTGAACGGTGGCGGGGCATCCCGGATCACCCTTTTTCGACCGGTTTCGATCTAACACTTCGGCCCGAACGCCTGGAGCAGCCGATCAAGTGGAAGCGGCCCAGGATGATATTCGTCAACTCGATGAGCGATTTGTTCCACAAAGAGGTGCCGCGCGCGTTCGTCGATCGCGTCTTCGACACCATGGAGGCCGCCGACTGGCATATCTTTCAGGTGCTGACCAAGCGCAGCTCTTTGATGCGCGACTATTTGCGCGAACGCTATGAAGGCGCCCGTGGGCCGGGGCATATCTGGTGTGGCGTATCGGTCGAGGATGCACAGGCTAAAGCGAGGATTTCGCATCTGCGGAAAAGTCCCGCCGGGGTGCGATTCCTCTCCATAGAGCCGCTGATCGGCGCGGTGGGGGCCGTGAACCTTAGCGGCATCGATTGGGTCATCGCTGGCGGGGAGTCCGGTCCCGGAGCCCGACCCATTCATCTGGAGTGGGTGCGCGAGATACGCGATCAATGCCAGGCGCAGAACGTGGCTTTTTTCTTCAAACAATGGGGCGGGTTGAGGCCGAAGTCGGGCGGGCGCGAATTGGATGGCCGGGAATGGAGTGAGTTTCCGATTGTTCTGGCGAGTGCGCTGTAGTGGCCGGCGTCGCGGTCGTCGGCCCTTGGGCCAAGGAAAAGCTCGATGCGCTCGGCCGTTATCTCGACTTCTACACCAAGGTCTTGAAGAACCAGAGCTGGCGCACGGTCTATGTCGACGCCTTCGCGGGCGGGGGCCGTGCGATCGTGCGCAGCGAACCGAAGCGCGCGCCCGAAGGCCCTTCGCTGTTCCTCGACGACCAAGAGGTCGATGCCGAACAACGCGAAGTGGTGGATGGCTCGCCCCGAGTGGCGCTCGACGTCGCCAACCCCTTTTCACGTTACATCTTCATCGATCCGGATCCGGCGCGGGGCGATGAGCTGGAGGCCATGCAGCGCGAATACGGGGGCTCTCGCCAGATCGATGTGTTGCGAACCGACGCCGCCACCGGAATTGCGTGGGTCGTTTCCAGGCCGATTTCCAAGGCCTCACATCGAGGGGTTGCCTTCCTCGATCCGTTCGGCGCCAAGCTCAACTGGTCCAGCGTTCAGCAGCTCGCCGACACCGGCCTCTTTGAGGTGATGGTGAATTTCGGACTGAACATGGCGATCCAACGGATGCTTCCGAATTCCGGTGAGGTGCCTGATGGGTGGGCCAAGACGTTGGATGCCTATTTTGGCACGCGAGCCTGGTTCGATGAGGTCTACCGCGAACGTCGTGGCGGCCTGTTCGAGACGCTGGGATTCGAGAAGCGTCCCGACTGCTCCGAACGTCTTCTTGAACTCTACCGGGGGCGCTTGAAGTCGGTCTTTGGCCATGTGTCGATGCCACGGCTCATCCGAAATACCAAGGGTGTTCCGCTCTACTATCTGCTCTGGGCCGGCCCTCATCGGAAAGGTTTGGAGGGGGCGGACTACATTCTGAAAATGGGTGAGCAACTGCGCGCTCTAGGCGC
>JAKAXS010000171.1 GCA_021816505.1 Pseudomonadota bacterium | reverse complement strand
AGCGTAGAATCAGGAGCTGTCCAACCATGAAGCGCGCCGCCATAGCCATAGCCGCCCTGCTCTTGCAGGCCACTTCGAGCTTTGCCGAAGCCGTCGGCAGGGACATGGTGAATGACCTGCCGGCAGGCGAGCTGATCAGGGCCAACGACGACCACTCGTCGCGGATCGAAAGACCCACCCTGAACGCGTCTGAGATTGCCGCGATCCAGTACCATGAGCGCCTGAGCGACCGCTGCCAGACGCCCGCGGGCGTCTTCGCCATCGACCCCTTGCAACCGGTTAACACGACCTGTGTCGTCAACGGCCAGCCCGGTTTCATGCTTCCGTAGGCAGATAACTCAAGCAGCCGTCAGCATAAACCTGCTTCCGCCTCATTTATTTGGCTGAGTGCCTCGAGGCAGCTACCCAGGTCATCCGCGCAAGCGCGGTCGATTTTGGGGACTTGACGCAAATTCGTGCTAGACCGTACGGACGCACATCGCGTTCTGACGACACAAAGGACTAAAGAATGAAAGTCGGTACTGTTAAATTCTACAATGACCAAAAGGGCTTCGGCTTCATCGCTCCCGAGGACGGCGGCACAGACGTATTCGTCCATGCAACCGCATTGGAGCGGGCTGGAATGAGCGGACTGCGCGAAGGCCAGAAAGTCTCGTTTGATACTGAAGTTGATCGCCGCTCCGGCAAGACGGCCGTGAGCACAATTCAAGCGGCGTAAGAAATTCCGGTCGAGAGGGTGCCTATCAGGGGCACCCTCTTGCCCGAACGCTTTGACCACAACCAACTAGAGTGCCGCCGCGAACTGGCCGCATGCGGCTCCAGCGCAGACTAGCTTCGTGCGTTTGACAGTTCGCTCTCTTTGGCCATCCGTTCAAAATTTTCCTCAGATGCCTTGATGCGATACTTCAGCTCGCCGTTCTCAAACGGCATGAGCCGCTGAATTTTGTACGACAGCATGCTCTCCTTTCCTCCTTTCGGAGGGTCGTAGCTCACGTCCTCGCCTGGCTTGTATTTGTGCGGTGGCATTGCGTCTCCTTAAGCTTGATTGCCGGAGGCCGATTTCGTCGTGTCGGGAAGATTGGTCGCCTCCGCTGATTGTTGCGGCGGATTGCCAGCGGACAGCGCCGCGGACGATAGGAACATCGCCGCCTGCTCCAACCACAGCTCGCTCATAGCCATGTCGAGCATTGCGAGCGTTTCGGAGCTGAACCCTTCGGGGCGTTGTATGAATGGCATTGGCGCTCCTGTTGTGGCGGGAGCGCGAGATCTCTCTGTCATCGCTGCCCGTGGAATCGAAGCGATGATGCGACAGACCATGGACGCCTTGGCGGACAATGTCGACGTGTTTCGGCTTGCGGATCGCGACACAACCTCTTGTCGAAGAATTATCTGCGGCGGGCACGGCTTTGTGATAGCTTCCTCCATCATCGGCATAACTGCCCGCCGATGACTGAGAGTGCCGCACAGGCTCCCGCGCATGCAGAGGAGCCACATGAGCACCGAAACCAAAACGGAATTAACCGCCGGTTGCGAACCCTCGATTGTGCTGTGCCAAGCACGGCGAGTTGAGGAGCAATCCGGCTTGCAGTTTGCGCGACAAGACGTGCAAGCGGGTCAGAACGGCCTCGCTTCAACGCAGCATTTTATTCAGGACGATATTTCCCTGATCCTAGGACGCGCGGCCAACGACAAGATCGTCACCTTGTCGATCGTCGCGCCGCTTCGATAACCGTAACTCCGTCCCCACCTTGGAGGCGCCTCTGTGAAGCTTCGCGTCGGTTACGAACTGAACTACGACTTTCCTCAGCCCACGCCCGCAATACTGATGCTGAACGTTCACTATTCTCGCGCCTCGGACCTGCAATCGCCTGACCATGTCATCGTCAGCCCATCGGTGCCGATTACGGGTTATCGCGATGGTTTTGGGAATTGGTGCAGCCGACTATTGGCTCCACGTGGCCCGGTACGGATTTCCTGCAATTCGATCGTCAATGACTCGGGGGCGCCAGATCCCGAAGCCGTCGGCGCAACGCAACTGCTGGTCCAGGACCTGCCCGAGGACGCGCTCGTGTTCCTTCTGGCGAGCCGTTACTGCGACAGCGATCAGCTGCTTGATCTGGCGTGGTCACTTTTTGGCGGACAGGAAACAGGCTGGAAGCGCGTGTCGCAAATTTGCGACTTCGTGCACAACCACATCGTATTTGGCTACGAGCACGCGAGCGTCAATCGAACCGCCTCCAGCGCGTACGCGGATCGCAAGGGCGTGTGCCGCGATTATGCGCACTTGGCGATCGCCTTCTGCCGCGCGTTGAATATCCCGGCACGCTACTGCACCGGTTATCTCAGCGATGTGGGCACTCCGACACCGCACCCGCCAGGTGATTTCGCCGCCTGGTTCGAAGCCTACCTTGGCGGTCAATGGCACACGTTCGATCCTCGCAATAACGTGCCGCGGATTGGGCGTGTTCTCATCGCGCGGGGACGCGATGCAGCCGACGTCGCTATCATCACGACATTCGGCCCCAATACACTCAAGTCGTTCCTCGTCTGGACCGATGAAGCAGATTTGGCGCCGGCAAAGACCATTTGACGTGGGCCGACGTTACGAGGTGAGCGCCGCTCCGCATGATCGGCAAGCGTAGGCTGTCGTGATCACGTCACCAAAATTGGTGTCACCTCAGAGCATCACCCGCGGGAAGCAAGTGAAAGAAGCGTTCGTCGGCCGTTGACTCAGCGATGAATTAATTGCGCACTAGGACCTGTGACGGTTTCGTTGGCCAGCGCAAGGTGGCTGACGACTAAGAAGGGAATGCGGTGAGGTGCGACGAGCACCGAAACCGCGGCTGCTCCCGCAACTGTGAACGGCAAGTCGTTTTCAACGACGCCACTGGCGCCAAATCGGTGCCGGGAAGGCAGAAAACGATGTTCGAGCCGTGAGCCAGGAGACCTGCCGTTACATGTCGCCCATCCACCGTGCGGGACGCTCGGCGGAACGGTAACCCGTAGTGGCGACTGATGAGCGACCGAAGGGGAGCGCGTCAGGCATGTCATTCTACGGTGTCGTTTTTCCGGCGCTGATCGTTGAACATGGAGACCGGTGCGGCCGCAATTGCGCGGTCGCCGAGCTGGCGTCCATGCGTCGTGTGAGAGTGTAGGCGGGCGTACTCCCCCAAGGATCAGTCGGGATCTGGGGGTTTGAAAATGACGACGAACATCCGCCGCACGAGCGGCAAGACGATCATTCGGTTTGGGCTGTCGACGGTGGCACTGGCCGCGCCGATTTCCTTTATTTCCAGCGCGTCGGCGCAGTCGAGCAACGCGGATCTGCCACCGATCGTGGTGCAGGGTACGCAGCCGAAGGCGAAAGCCGCCTCGCCGGCAACAACGGCCAAGAAAACCGTCGCTCCGGTGAAGCAGAAGAGCGCAGCGCCGCCAGCGGAACAACAGCCGGCGGTCGCAAAGTCAGAGCCCAATCAGTCCGAGCCGGGCTTGAACCTTGCCAAGCCGAACACAAGCGGCAGCCGCCTCGACATGACCCCGCTGGAAACTCCGGCGAGCGTCGATGTGATCTCCGGCGAAACGGCTCGTGAGCGCGGGCAAAACAGTGTTGTCGAAGCCGTGACGCAGAACGCGCCGGGCTTCAGCAGCGTCGCCCCGCCAACGTCCGGAACGGCTTTCGCCGCACGTGGCTTCCAAGGCAACAACTCCGTCATGCAGTTGTACGACGGTACGAGGCTGTTTCCCGGCAGAGGGAACATAACGTTTCCGTTCAACACCTGGTCTGTCGATCGGATCGAAGTGCTCCACGGGCCGGCCTCGGTCCTCTATGGAGACGGCGCAATCGGCGGCATCATCAACGTCATCCCGAAGAAGCCGATTACCGAGGGCTTCTTCAACGAGGCGCAGGTGCTGATCGACAGCAATCTGACGCGACGCGCATCGCTGGACAGCGGTGGCGCCCTTTCGAAAGCGCTGTCCTATCGCTTCAACGTCAGCGCGGATGCTTCCGACGGCTGGGTCGATGACGGAGACTCCGAGAATCTCGGAATTTCCGGCGCGGTGCGTTTGCAGGCGACGCGCGATCTCGCGTTCACGGTTTCGCACGACTACGGCGATCAGCAGCCGATGACGTACTACGGCGTGCCAATCAGGAATGGCGTGCTTGAACGGCGCACGCGCGAGAACAACTACAACGTCGAAGACAGCCTGCTCGAATTCAAGGACAGCTGGACCCAGTTCAAGACCGAGTGGTCGCCCAGCGAGATGCTGTCGTTCCGGAACGTCGCTTATTATCTGGATAGCCGGCGCGAATTCCGGAATGCCGACACCTACGTTTGGAACGCGGGATCTCAGCTGGTCGACTTGTATGGCTCTCACATCCTGCAAAAACAGGATCAAATAGGAAATCGGTTCGACGCGACGCTGAAGACGAACCTTCTCGGAAGCAAGAACGAAACCGTTGTCGGATTCGACGTCAACCGCGGCAAGTTCGGCTATTCGGGAACCTTCATCACCTATCCGTTCGACACGCCCATCGGCTCAGTCGATTTCGACGATCCCGAGCGTGTTTACTTCCCTGACCCAGATCGGCTCGATCCAGGCTTCGCATCCGAGGTGAACCAGAAGTCGCTGTTCATCGAAGATCGGCTCGTGGTCAACGACTACCTGTCGCTCGTCGGCGGTGTTCGCTGGGAAGAAACGTCATTGACCCGCGACGACAAGGCTCGCCCGGCGGGATCGTTCGGCGTCGATTTTCACGCCTTCAACTGGCGTGCGGGCGCCGTGATAACGCCGGTTCGAGGTCTGGCATTCTTTGGTCAGTACGCCGTCGCCACCGATCCGCTTCAGCCGACGCTTGAGCTGGAAGCAGCACGTGCAGACTTCGACCAGACCAGGGGAACACAAACAGAGATCGGCGTGAAGCAGGAGCTGTGGAACGGCGCACTCGAATGGACTGTCTCCGCCTACGATATCGTCAAGACCGACCTGCTGGTGGCAGACCCGGCGAACCTGTTTCGTGTCATTCAGATTGGCCAGCAGTCGTCCCGCGGCGTGGAAGCGGCCGTCGGCTTGCGCCTCGGCGATGGCTGGCGGATCGATGCAAACGGAGCGTTGCTGCGGGCGCAGTACGACGACTTCCAGTTTATCGATCTCGGCACGTTCCAGGTCATAGACTTCACCGGCAAAGTGCCGATCCTCGTTCCTGAAAAAACGGGCAACGTGTGGCTTAGCTGGGCATTCGCACAAAACTGGCAAGCCAGCGTGGGTGTTCAGTATATCGGCCAATCGTTTGAGAATTTCTCGAACACCGTCGAGCGTCCGTCGTACACGATTACGAACCTTGGGCTGCAATGGCGGCCCACGGAGAAATCGCGTCTCGACTTCCGTGTGAAGAACCTGTTCGACGAGTTCTATACACCGTACCTCAGGTCAGCGGATGTTTCTGACCAAAGCTCGCCGTACCAAGCCTACATTGCGCCGCCACGCACCTTCGAAGCCTCTCTCACGACAAGGTTCTAGCGGACTGGCGCCGTCGCCCATCGGCCGGCGGCGCCACATCACTCGGAGTATCAATGCCATTGCGCATGCGCCAGCGCGGTCGTCGTGCGCTGTTCTGGAGCCACCGATGGCTTGGCATCATCACGTGCCTGCTTTGCGCCATGTGGTTCGCATCCGGACTCGTCATGATGTACGTGCCGTATCCATCATGGCGCGACGATGAGCGGGTGCAGCGGCTGCCGGCGATCGATGCCGCGTCAATTGCCGTAGCGCCCGGTGAGGCGCTTGCGACGCTAGCGCTGCCACGAACGCCGACCATATTCCGGCTGGAGATGGCCGGCGCGGAGCCGGTCTATCGCATCTATGATTTCGGCCGGCCCTTCGCGGTATCCGCCAAGGACGGAAGGGCGATCACACGCGTTTCCGCCGACGACGCACAGCCGATCGTACGAGCCCTGTTTCCAGGAACGGCCGTCACCTTCCAATCCGCCATAGACATCGATCAATGGACTGTGACCAGCCGCTTCAATCCGCACCGCCCGCTTCATCTCTTCGCTGTTGCCGACGGCCTCGGAACGCAAGTCTACGTGTCGTCCAAGACCGGCGAGGTGGTTCAGGCCACCACGAAACGCGAGCGCTTTTGGAATTGGCTCGGCTCCGTGCCGCATTGGATCTACTTCACGCCGATCCGCGCCGATGGTGCGGTCTGGCGGCAAGTCATCATGTGGACGGCGGGTCCGGCGGCAATCGGCGCCATGCTCGGCATCTGGATCGGACTGTTGAAAGTCCGGTTCGGCCGAAAGCGGTTCACCCCTTATCGAGGCTGGATGAAATGGCACCATCTGACAGGCTTGGCGGGCGGCGTCGCGCTGATGGCCTGGCTCGGCAGTGGTTGGCTTTCCGTCGGG
>JAKAXS010000170.1 GCA_021816505.1 Pseudomonadota bacterium | reverse complement strand
CCGATCTGCCCTTGAGACGGCCCGCGGAGCCGACGGCATCACGGAAGGGACCGTAGAAGGCGGACGCGTATTTCGCCGCGTACGA
Organism: Pseudomonadota bacterium; assembly: GCA_021816505.1. GTDB lineage: Bacteria > Pseudomonadota > Alphaproteobacteria > Rhizobiales > Hyphomicrobiaceae > JAKAXS01. Next base: position 6,438 of record JAKAXS010000170.1, on the reverse strand, counting down.
CAGCAGCAGCGTGTCGGTGTGCCCGGCCGACTCCAGCGCGTTGCGAATGACGCCGATGCGGCCGTCCATCATGTCCGACGGCGCCAGGACGTCGGCTCCGGCTTCCGCCTGCACGAGCGCCTGCTTGACGAGGGCGGCGTTGGTCTCGTCGTTGAGGATCACGCCGTCGCGCATCAGGCCGTCGTGGCCGTGGCTTGTGTAGGGATCGAGCGCGACGTCCAGGATGATGCCGATATCGAGCTTGGCATCGCGAATGGCGCGCGTGGCGCGGCAGACCAGGTTTTCCGCGTTGAACGCTTCGCGCCCGTCGTCGGTCTTGAGGTCCCCCGACGTGCGCGGAAACAGCGCGACGGCGGGAATGCCGAGGCTGACGGCTTCTTCCGCCGCGGCAACGATCAGATCGATGCTGCGGCGCTGGACGCCGGGCATCGAGGCGATGTCTTCGAGGTGATTATCGCCGCCGATGACGAATAGGGGCCAGATGAGGTCGGCGGGCGCCAGATGATGTTCGGCGACGAGACGGCGCGACCAGGGCGCCCTACGGGTGCGTCGCATGCGCGTCTGCGGATAGGCGGCCGTGAATTGATGGCTGGATGTCATATACAATCTTCGTGGGTGGCTGGGTGACCTTGGCGAGGTGCTGCCTGGAGCGCAAGTGGCAAGCGGAAACGCAGTTATTCGCAGATCTTCGTACGTTTGCGCTCGGCCATGTCGACGTGGAAGTGGTTGCGGTGGGCTTCGTTGCTTTCCGGGCCCAGTGACGTGCCGAAGATGCGGCAGGCCGACGTATGGGCGTCATGGAGGAATTGGGATTTTTTGCCGCGCGGCTCATCCGGTACGATCGCCGCGGCTGCAGCCTGGTCTGGCGTGGGTGGCTTGGGCTTGAGCGCCGGGCCACCCAGGCTGGCCTGGGCGAGGGATGCCTTGGCGGTGGCGGTTTGCTGATCTAGCGCGGTTTTCGAGCCTGCAGTCGCCGCCGCCGCGGTGGCCTTCTCGGCGGCTGCCTTCTGCGCCGCGAGCGCTGCCGCCTCGGCCTTGCGATCGCGATCGGTCTTACCCCACTGCTCCAGCACGTACACCGCTTCGCCTTTGGCGGTGATGAAGCCGCGAATGTCTAGGGCGTTCGCCTTGCCGTGCTCGGAGAGCTTGTTGCCCTTGCGGCCGTAGGCCATGCGGCAGGAATAGTCGCTCATCGTCTCGATCTTGATGACCGGTGAGCTGAATGTTTTTTTCGACAGCGGTTGGATGTCGTTCTTCATCCATTGAAAGAGGGCAGCGACCACTTCGCAGGTGACGAGCGGTGGCGGCGAAAGCGCGACTTCCGGGTTTTTGCCGATGCTGACGAGGCGGACCGGTGCCGGCGCGCCGCAGCCGCCTTCCCGCACGGGGCCTTCGGGGATGGTGGTCGCGTCGAGACCCTTGAGCAGTGCCGCGCAGTTTGCCTTTGCCGTCTCGATTTCTTCTTTCGACCACGCCGCCTCTTTGGGTGCGGCTTCGGCTTCTTTCGGTGGAATCATCGTGATCGGGAGCGGCTTGGCGCCCGGTGCGGCGACAGATGGCGGCGTGCCTTCAGGTTCCGCATCATCCTTGCTCTTGGCCGACCAGGTGGCGTCCGATTTTGCGGGGCTGGTCAAGGCTGGCGCCGGTGGTGGTGGCGGAAGACGCTTGGCGGGTGTGGCTTCCCTTTTCAGGAGCAGTTCGTTTTTCTTCACTTGGGAATCGAACTGTCGCGTCAATGGTACGGGAGGCCCGTCCTCCACGTCAGGCTGCCGCGTCGCCTGCTTGCCCTTTTCGGTTTCAGGCTTCGCCGCGCGTTCGGGAGCGGCCTCGGGCTCGTTCTTTTTCGATGCCCGACGCTTCTTGGTTTTCTTCGGCGCCATCGCGTCGTTGGCGGCTTTCGAAACGGATTTCGAGACGGCCTTCGCGGCCTTCGACGCGTCCTTGATGACACTGTCCCAGCCATCGGACACAGACTTGGAGATCGACTTGTTCTGCGCGAGCACAGGCGCGGCGACGAACGTCACCGCGATCGACAATGCCAACGCTCTCACGACAGGGATCAAATAGCGTGTCCTGTTATGGTATTCGGGAAGCGTGGAGCGCGATCGTCCGTTCCCCGACTCTTTCTTGGTTATTGTGTTGCGTACCGGGCCGCATGTATAGCGGCGAAATATGGCGAGTTCAGTGGCGAGTACGGCTCGCTGCGGCGAACGATGTGGAATCAACGGAAGCTTGAGGACCGATGACGGACGCGACGACTGCCGATATCTCTATTGCGGTCGATCGCTGCGTTGCAGTCATCACGCTTTCGCGGACACGCTCGCTCAACGCGTTGACTGCGGAGATGCGCCGGCGAATCGCCGATGCGGTGCCGGCTTTCGCGCGCGATCCGCAGGTTTACGCGGTGTTGCTGCAGTCGACATCGCCGAAAGCGTTCTCGGCTGGTTCGGACGTTCGCGAGATCCTGGGGCTGCGCGCGCAGTCACGCGATGCGGCGCGAAAGGCGTTCGTCGACGAGTACAGCATGAATTGGCTGCTCGAATGTTTCTCCAAACCCACGATCTCGCTGATCAACGGCATGGTGATGGGCGGTGGTGTCGGGATCACGGGCTTCAACACGCACCGCGTCGCTGGCGAAAACTATTCGTGGGCGATGCCCGAGACGCTGATCGGCCTGTTTCCGGATGTCGGCGCGATGCATGCGCTCGCGCGGATGGGGCCGACGGGGGCCTACTTGGCGCTCACCGGGCGATCCGTTCGCCGGGCGGACGCCTTCCGCCTCGGGCTCGCGACCCACTGCATCGGCGAGCGGCAGTTCGCACGGATTGCCGAGGAACTCGCGCTCGCCAATCCTGTCGATCCGTTGCTGGACGACCTGCATGAGGATTGCCATGACGCGGAACCACTCGCTGAATTCCAGGACGTCATCGACAACGCGTTCTCGGCGTCGACGGTGGAGGACATCGTCTCGCGATTGCGTGCCGTGCAGGGGCCGAAACGCGCATGGGCCCAGGAGGTCGCCGCCGACCTGGAGCGGCGCTCGCCGATGTCGCTCAAGGTCAGCCACCGCTTCCTCAAGGAGGCCGCTGCATTCGACATCCGGCAGACGCTGAGCATGGACTATCGGTTGGCCTGCCGGTTCCTGGATGACCCGGATTTCGCCGAAGGCGTCAGGGCGGCGCTGATCGACAAGGATGGCAAGCCCGCCTGGCAGCCAACGCGCCTTCAGGATGTGACACCCGCCATGGTCGACGCCTATTTCGCTCCTCTTCCTGCCGGACAGGACCTGATACTGCCCCCGCGCGAAGACATGCAAAAAGCCAGGGTTTGAGCGAACGGAAAATTCACCACCCTTTATCAGGGTGCAGAAAGAATTTCGCCGTACCGTTGCTCCAGGTGTGTGTGGAGCGTGTGTACGGCTATGAGTCTTGCTGTTGTTGCAACTAAACCGGCTAGGCCGGCGAAATTCCGCGATGAATACGTCCAGGGGCTGCGGCTGATCGAACGGCTGCACCGGCTTATGCTGGACGTGATCAAGGTTGAGCTGGACCGGCTTGGGGTCGTCGAGCTCAACAGCGTACAGGCCCTGATGTTGAACAACATTGGCAGCAGCGAGCTGACCGCCGGCGAGCTGCGAAGCCGCGGCTACTACCTCGGCTCGAATGCGAGCTACAACATTCGCAAGCTCGTGGATCTTGGCTACATCGACTACCAGCGCTCGACCGCAGACCGCCGTTCGGTGCGTATCCGTCTGACGGACAAGGGTAAAAAGGCGAGCGACCTCGTCGACCAGCTGTACGAGCGTCAGTTGGGATCGCTGGAGGTGGTCGGCGAGATCGGCTGCGAAGATTTCAAGCAAATCAACGGCGTGCTGATGCGCCTTGAAGGCTTCTGGGTAAACCAGATCCGCTTCAGACTTTGAGCGGCTTGTGGCGACGGGGCCGCAGGCTCTGTCGCCCCGGCTGTTCATAAATCGGAAAGGGCTTTGCAAGTCCCTTTGCGTCGGGCACCTTCCCGCCGACTGCGCGTGCCATCTGCACGCAGCGCGCTGGTGCATGAGCCACAAATGACGACGCTTGCTGCAGCAATCTTCCCGTCGTGGTGTCGCGCGCTCGGAGCGCTGTCGGCGCTTTGCATTTCGGCGTCCGCCGCGATGGCCTTCGACGGAATTCAATTCGGTCCGGTCGGGCCTGGAGCGGGCGGCGGCACAGACACGTCGAGCCGCGAATTCGCCAAGGAGTACGAGGGCAACCCTGAGAAGGGCACCGCCACTCTGTCGAAGGCCAACATCGCGGCGACGCGTGCTGCCATCAAGCGCTACACCGAGATCGTGGCCCAAGGCGGTTGGCCGGCGGTGCCGAACATCGAGTTGAAGCCCGATCAGGCCAGCTACTCCGTCGCGATGCTGCGCGACCGGCTGAAGGCATCGGGTGAGTACAAGGGCGATGTGGGCGCGGGCGAAGTCTACGACAGCGGCTTGCAGGACGCCGTCAGGCGCTACCAATCAGCCAATGGCTTGACGCCCACAGGCAATCTCGACAAGCGCACGATCGCGGCGCTCAACGTTCCGGCCGAGGGCCGGCTCAAGCAGCTGAAGCTCAATGCGGAACGCCTGTCCCAGGCGTCGGCCGGCGCGGCCAAGAAGTATGTGCTCGTGAACATTCCATCGGCGCAGATCGAAACGATTGAGAACGGTCAGGTGGTCGATCGTTTTGCCGGCGTCGTGGGCAAGCCCGACCGGCCAACACCGCTGCTGCGGACGACCATTCACGAGATGAACTTCAATCCCGTGTGGCGCCTGCCGCCGACCGTCATCAGCAAGGATCTCATTCCCCGCGGCCGGGAGATGCAGGCGTCGGGCAAGAACGTGCTCGTGAAATTCGGCATCGATGCCTTCGACGGTTCGGGCAAGAAGCTCAATCCGGAAGCGATCGACTGGTCGTCAGGTCAGCCGGCGGGACTGAGGTACTCGCAGAAGCCCGGCAAGGACAATCCGCTCGGCTTCCTGAAGATCAATTTCGCCAACGCCCATTCGGTCTACATGCACGACACGCCGAAGAATTCCATCTTCGGCCGCAACTTCCGCGCCGACAGCTCGGGCTGCGTCCGCGTCAGCGGCATCGACCGCCTCGCGCTTTGGATACTGGGGCCGCAAGGCTGGTCGGCGGGGCACGTCGAACAGATCAAGGAAAGCGGCGAGCGCAAGGACGTGAAGGTCAAGAAGCCGGTGCCGCTGTATTTCATTTATGTGACGGCCTGGGCGACGGAGGACGGCAGCATCCACTTCCGTCGCGACCTCTACAACAAGGATGGCGCCGGCGAGACTGCGGGCGCGTACTGATAACCTGACTCTGGACTCGGAATTTATATTGCTCTGCGAGGACTTAACCGCAGAGATCGGTTGTGCATTGCAGCGCAAATTCCTGCTTTCCCGCGACATAAACGCTGTTGCAGTAGACCTCCTGTTAGGCAATGTTAGAACTAATAAAAAGTGCGGGAACGGCTCTAGGGAACTCTTTCGGGATGGACTACACGAAGTATCTCAGTGCCGCTCTGGATGCAGTGCGGCGTGAAGGTCGTTATCGCGTATTCGCCGATCTGAAACGCACGCGCGGCGCCTTCCCTGAAGCGCGCCATTATGCAGACGGCACAGCCAACGACATTACGGTCTGGTGCTCGAACGACTACCTCGGGATGGGTCAGCATCCCAAGGTTCTCGCCGCCATGCACGAAGCGATCGACCTCGTCGGCGCCGGCTCTGGCGGCACCCGCAATATTTCCGGCACCACGCACTATCACGTCGAATTGGAAGCCGAGCTTGCCGATCTGCATGGCAAGGAAGCCGCGCTGCTGTTCACCTCGGCCTATGTCGCCAACGACGCGACACTCGCCACGCTGGTGAAGTTGCTGCCTGGCTGCGTCGTGCTCTCCGACGAAAAGAACCACGCGTCGATGATCGAGGGTATCCGTCACGGCGGCGGACCCAAGCAGATCTGGCGTCACAACGACGTGCAGGATCTGGAAGAAAAGCTGCGCGCGCTGCCGCTGGGTACGCCGAAGATCATCGCGTTCGAGAGCGTCTATTCGATGGACGGTCACATCGCGCCCATCTCCGCCATCTGCGACCTGGCGAAGAAGTATGGCGCGATGACCTATCTCGACGAAGTGCACGCGGTCGGCATGTACGGCCCGCGTGGCGGCGGCATCGCCGAACGTGACGGCGTGATGGACCGCGTCGACGTGATCAACGGCACGCTGGCCAAAGGGTTCGGCGTGATGGGCGGTTACATCGCGGGCAGTCGCGTACTGTGCGACGCGATCCGCTCGTATGCCGCAGGCTTCATTTTCACGACGTCGCTGGCACCGGCCATCGCCGCCGGCGCGCTTGCTTCCATCAAGCACCTGAAGTCGAGCAGCGTTGAGCGCGAGCGCCATCAG
>JAKAXS010000169.1 GCA_021816505.1 Pseudomonadota bacterium | reverse complement strand
GACTGGCACGCCTGCTGATCGCGATCGAAATGGTTGGGCAGCGTCGAGAAGCTCACGGGGAAATAATAGCCGTCGCACAAACGCACGCACAATGTGCGGTAGGTCGCGTAGCCGAGATTGCCGTAGGTGCCGAGGCCGCCTGTGCCGCCCGTGCCGCCTTCGCTATCGTCTTCCCAAAAACCGAACGGACCGCTGCTTTCACGCTTGCGCGCCTGCTGCTGATAGCTCGCACCGCAATTGTTGCGGGCCAGTTCGCTGATGATGTCGTCCTGGTAGTTGCGCCCGCCGGAGCCGACGATGTCTTGGCGCTGCGATTCCAGCTCATGCAGGCGGCGGCGATCGGCTTCGTTCTGGCGTGCCAGCTCGCGGCACTGTGGCGTGCCGCGCAGCGACTTGGAGAACAGAAAATACTCGTAGCAGCTGCGTTCCAGCTTATCGCTGCTCTGGCGCACGGACTGGTCCAGCTGGCGAATATCGCTCTCGAGCTGCGGGAGCACGCTGCGCGAGCTGTTGCCGCGCTGGCCTTCCTGCACCAATCGCTGCTCCAGCTGGAGACAGATCGGATTCTTGGTGCCCCAGGAGCCGCCCTGCTGCTGCGGGGGTGGTGGCCCGGCGCCGGGTGCGCCTTGGGGAGGAGGAACCTGCGTCGGAGGCGGCTGATAGACCGGCTCGCGCGGAACCGGGCGCGGCGGCGGCTCGTCGTCCTGCTCGCTCCACGGCCAGTCGAAGCCCTGCGCCAACGCGAGTGTAGGAGCGCACGCCGCCAGCCCAGCCGCGAGCAACGCTGCGGCCACGCGACGGCGTCGCGGCGCGCGCTGCTTCTGCGTCATGTCGGTGTCGGCCATATGGTCCCGCTGCGGCTCGCTTTTTTCTGGCTTATAGCCATGGTTGGAGGTAGGCGGTCAATGCGGATGAAATGCGGCGACTGCTGTTTGCCGTGCAGTTTGCACAGTCGCGTCACGATCTCGACGTAAGAGACCGCGGATCGGCAATGTTCGCTCGTGCTGAAGAAGGGACCGAAGCATGTTGAGACGTTTGTTCTCGCTCATCATTTTTCTCACGGTGGTGACGGGATGCTTCTGGTTTTATCGCACCCTGACACTCGCCAATCCGTATGACGAAGCCTGGACCGCCATCAACAGCCGGTTACCCGACGCCGTGCGTTCTTGGTCGTGCCAGACGGTGCGGCGCCGGCTGGTCGATCCGGGCCCGGCGCCTCTGGGCTGCGAGAAGCCCGGCGACTGGTGATTTCTCCAGTGCACGGCGCTTGACGGCCAAAGGGCGTGCGGCCCATAACCCGCGATGATCAGGCTATTTTTCGGCCGTATCTGACGCGCGCTGGCGACACGCCGGCGATGAGAGGACTGCCTTGTCGCTTACGCTCTACAATACGCTCACGCGGCGCAAAGAGCCGTTTCAGCCGATCGATCCGAACAACGTCCGCATGTACGTGTGCGGACCGACGGTCTACGACTATGCGCACATCGGCAATGCGCGGCCCGTCATCGTGTTCGACGTGTTGTTTCGTTTACTGCGGCATGCTTACGGCGCCGACCGCGTCACGTACGTGCGCAACATCACGGACGTGGACGACAAGATCAATGCGCGGGCGGCACAGGAGTATCCGGAGCTGGCCTTGAACGAGGCCATCCGCCGCGTCACGTCGGCGACCGAAAAACAGTTTCACGAGGATATCGCCGCGCTGGGCGTGCTGCCGCCGACAGTGGAGCCGCGCGCGACAGAGCACATCGAAGAGATGAAGCGGCTGTGCGATCAGCTGGTCGAGCGCGGTCACGCCTACGTGGCGGAGGGGCACGTGCTGTTCCACGTCGCGTCGATGCAGGACTACGGACAGCTGTCGAACCGCTCGACGGACGAGATGGAGGCCGGCGCCCGGGTGGAAGTCGCCCCCTACAAGCGCGACCCGATGGACTTCGTGCTGTGGAAGCCGTCAAAGCCCGGCGAGCCGGCGTGGCCGAGCCCGTGCGGCATCGACGTGGCCGGGCGGCCGGGCTGGCACATCGAGTGCTCCGCAATGGCGGAAAAGCACCTGGGTCCGGTGTTCGACATTCATGGCGGCGGCATCGACCTCGTATTTCCGCACCACGAGAACGAGATCGCGCAGTCGCGCTGCGCGCACGGCACGCCGGTGATGGCGAATGTCTGGATGCACAACGGCTTCCTGCAGGTGGAAGGCGAGAAGATGTCGAAGTCGCTCGGCAACTTCATCACCATCAACCAGCTGCTGGCGACGAAGTCGTTCGGTGCCAGCGAGTGGCATGGGCGCGTGGTGCGCCTGGCGATGCTCGGCACGCACTATCGCCAGCCCATCGATTGGACGGCGGAGCGGCTCGTGCAGGCGCGCGCGACGCTGACCGAGTTCGCCAAGCTGGTGCAGGGCGCGTCCAACGATGGCGCTCCCAACGCCGAAGTGGTGGCGGCCCTGAGCGATGACCTCAACACGCCGAGCGTCCTGTCGATCATTCACGGTCTGGCGAAGTCGGCGCGCCGCAATGCCGACCAGGCGGCCGAGTTCAGCGCCACGCTGAGGTTCCTCGGTCTGCTGGACGGCGAAACACCGGCCGAATTGAACGTGGGCGTCGCGAGCGCGGACGTGGATGGCGCGAAGGTGGCCGAACTCATTGCGGCCCGGTCCGCGGCGCGCAAAGCTAGAGATTTCAAGGAGGGCGACCGCATCCGCGACGAGCTTGTCGCCATGGGTGTGCAACTCAAGGACGCCAAGGATCCCAAGACGGGAGAGATCGTAACGACGTGGGAGCTGATGGCTTAGCGGCGCTGCTTCTTGACCTCGTTTTCAAGCTGGCATAGGCTAAGGCATATGCCAAAAAGGAAATAGGATGGGCGCCGAACGGCACGTCAAACTCTTTCGCAACGGACGCAATCAAGCCGTTCGCATTCCCGTGGAGTTCGAGCTTCCCGGGGATGAAGCCGTGATGCGCCGTGAGGGAGACAAGCTCGTGATCGAGCCGGTGTACAAGAGCGACCTTGTGGACTGGCTTCGCAGCCAGGAACCATGGCAGGGACCGTTTCCTGACCTGGACGAGACACAGCCGGCGCCGGAGGATGTCGAACTTTGACGTTGTTGCGCTACATGCTCGATACGAATGTGATTTCCGACATCATTCGAGATCCGCAGGGAAGCGTGACCGAACACGTCTCCCGCGTCGGCCAATCGAGTTTGTGCATCAGCGCTATCGTCGTTTCGGAACTTCGCTTCGGCGTTGCAAAGCGTGGGTCGGATCGCTTGGCGGAGCTTGTGGAAGCTATAGTTTCCCGTGTCCCGGTCCTGCCCTATGACGAAGGGGCAGCGGCGAGTTACGCGGCGATCCGTTGGGACTTGGAACGTCGCGGCAAACCGATCGGCGCGAACGACATGTTGATCGCTGCGCATGCTCTCGCGCAGGGTCTGACGCTCGTGACAAGCAACACTGAGGAATTCAGTCGTGTTCGCGATCTCAAGATTGAGAATTGGACTGTGAAGGGGAAGCTACAATGACTGCTGCAGATCGTCAGGCGGTGCATACGGGCGGATGCCAGTGCGGCGCGGTGCGGTATGCGCTTTTCGCGGAGCCGGCCAACGCCAGTATCTGCCACTGCCGCATGTGCCAGAAGGCCTTCGGGTCGTTCTTTGCGCCGCTTGCTGGAGTGTCGATGAGCGACTTCGCCGTGACCAAGGGCGACTTGTCGGTCTTCAAGAGTTCGGATGCGGTGGAGCGCGGGTTCTGCAAAGCGTGTGGCACGCCGCTGACGTTCCGCTATCTCACGCACGGCGCGGAGCCCAGCAGCGAGGGGCTGGTCAACGAGATCGACGTTTCGATCGGTTCGCTCGACCAGCCGCAGCGCGTGAAGCCGCGTAAACAATACGGCACCGAGGCGCGCATGCCGTGGTTCGACGATCTGCACGGTCTCGCCGGTGCACAAACGGATGAGACGACAAGCGCGGAAACGCTCGGCCTCATCAAATCGTCCAACCGCCAGCATCCGGACCACGACTGACGCATATGGCCGACCAACCGAAGAAGTCCTATCCGCTCCAGCCATTTCTGCCCGGCGATACGATGGCGCTCGTCGATCTGTTCGCGCAGAGCATCGAGGAACTGACGCAGGAAGAGTATTCCGAGGACCAGCGGCTTGCCTGGGCGAGTGGCGCTGCGGACGCGGAGGCCTTCGCCGCGCGCCTGGGCAGCATGGTGACACTGATCGTAAAGGTTGACGGCCAGTATGCCGGGTTTGGCAGTCTTAAGGACAACGCAACGCTCGACATGCTGTATGTTCACCCGTACTTCGTCGGCCAGGGCGTGGGCACGGCGCTTGCGGACGCGCTCGAACGGTTGGCTGCGGCACGCGGTGCGGCGTCGCTCACCGTCGAGGCAAGCGATACCGCGGAGCCCTTCTTCGAGCGTCGCGGATACGTTGCGCAGCATCGCAATTCGGTGCCGTGCGAGGACGAGTGGCTGACGAACACGACGATGAAGAAGGACTTGGGCAGCGCGCCGGCTTCGAAGGCGTAACTCCCGCAACAGGCTCCAGACCTCTATGACGCGCGATCGGCTTTATCTGTTCGACACGACGTTGCGTGACGGAGCGCAGACGACCGGCGTCGATTTCTCGGTCGATGACAAGCGTCGCTTGGCCGTCGTCATGGACGATCTCGGCGTGGATTACATCGAAGGCGGCTATCCGGGCGCCAACGCCACCGACACGGCGTTCTTCGCCGACCGGCCGAAACTCGCTCACGCGAAGTTCACCGCATTCGGCATGGTGAAGCGTGCCGGGCGCTCGGTGTCGAACGATGCTGGCTTCCAGCAGATCCTGCAGTCGTCGGCGGATGCGATCTGCCTCGTCGCCAAGTCGTGGGACTATCACGTGCGGGTGGCGCTCGGCATCTCGAACGAAGAAAACCTGCGCGGCATCGCGGAGTCGATCCAGGCCGTGGTCGCCAGCGGGCGCGAAGCGATGCTCGACTGCGAGCACTTTTTCGACGGGACCAAGGGCAATCGCGAGTACGCGCTGGCCGTTGCCCGGACGGCCTACGAGGCCGGTGCGCGCTGGGTGGTTCTTTGCGACACGAACGGTGGCACGCTGCCTCACGAAGTGGAGCGCATCGTATCGCAGGTGACGCAGGTTGTGCCGGGTCACAATCTGGGCATCCATACCCACAACGATACGGAAAATGCGGTCGCCAACACGCTGGCGGCGGTGCGGGCGGGATGCCGCCAGATCCAAGGCACCCTGAACGGGCTCGGCGAGCGGTGCGGGAACGCAAACCTGACGTCGATCATTCCGACGCTGCTGCTGAAGGGCGAGTTTGCCGATCGTTTCGAGACGGGTGTGACGCCGCCACGGCTGCGCATGCTGACGCATGCGAGCCGCGTGCTTGACGAGGTGCTGAACGAAGCACCGAACCGCCATGCGCCATATGTCGGCGACAGCGCCTTCGCGACAAAAGCCGGCATCCACGCTTCGGCGATCGTCAAGGACCCGGAAACGTACGAGCACGTCGCGCCCGAAGCCGTCGGCAACGAACGCAAGCTGCTGGTGTCGAAGCAGGCCGGCAAGTCGAACATCCTGGCCGCCATCGACCGGCTGGGGCTCGTCATCGACAAGGAAGATGCCCGCGTGGGCGCGCTGTTGGACGAGGTGAAGCAGCGGGAGTCTTCAGGTTATTCCTACGAAAGCGCCGAGGCGTCTTTCGAGTTGCTCGCTCGCCGGCATCTGGGTGAGGTGCCTCAATACTTCTCCGTCGACAGCTTCCGCGTGATGGTGGAGCGGCGACACAATTCGTCGGGAGAACTGGTGACGGTCTCCGAAGCGATCGTGAAGGTGTACGTCAACGGTGACGCGGAGCCGTTATGGTCGGTCGGCGAAGGCAACGGCCCGGTCAACGCGCTGGACTTCGCGCTGCGGAAGGATCTGGGGCGCTATCAGAAGTTCATCGCCGACGTCGAACTCGTCGACTACAAGGTGCGCATTCTGACGGGCGGAACGGAAGCGATTACGCGCGTGCTCGTCGAAAGCTACGATACGAGCACCGGCGAGCGATGGACCACCGTCGGTGTGTCGCCCAACATCATCGACGCGTCGTTCGAGGCGCTGCTCGACAGTATCAATTACAAGCTTCTGAAAAGCGGGGCGGTGGCGGCTTAGCGCCTACACGTTTTGCAGGTACTCGGTCGTCTTCTGGCGCGGCCAAAGCCGGAAACGTGGATACGCCAGGACGCTTTCCTCCAGCCATTCGCCGTCCCCAACCCTCCGCTCCAGCGCACATTGCCAGAGCTTGCCTCCTAGCCGGTCGATCCGGACGCGGATGTTCCCCTCGACCGCCCAAATCGCGTACTTGAGAGCCATTTCCGACGAGAGCATGTCGTCGTGCCAGCTTCCGATGGCGAGCGAGCAGCGGCCGTCCGCAACATGGGCGCTGATATCGGCGCCGGCAGGAAGTAAGCGCGGGACGAAAACGGTATCGCCATCGACGATCACTTTGACAGTCGAGCGATGGGCGAGAGCGCGCCGCAATTCGCGCGCGATAAAGGCGACTAGATCGG
>JAKAXS010000168.1 GCA_021816505.1 Pseudomonadota bacterium | reverse complement strand
TTCCGATCTCCTGGGCGGAACCGTGCAGGTGATTCCGCACGTGACGGATGCCATCAAGACGTTCGTCACCAGCGGCAACGAGGGGCTCGACTTCGTGCTCGTCGAAATCGGCGGCACGGTGGGCGACATCGAAGGCCTTCCGTTCTTCGAGGCGATCCGCCAGCTCGGCAACGAACTGCCGCGCGGTTCGTCTGTATTCATTCACCTCACGCTGATGCCGTACATTCCTTCGGCGGGAGAGTTGAAGACGAAGCCGACGCAGCACTCCGTCAAGGAGCTGCGTTCGATCGGCATTCAGCCCGACATTCTGTTGTGCCGTTCGGATCGCGAAGTCCCGCGCTCGGAGCGCAAGAAGATCGCGCTGTTCTGCAACGTGCGCGAAGACGCGGTCATCCAGGCGCTCGACGTGGCGTCGATCTATGACGTACCGCTCGCCTATCATCGCGAAGGGCTCGACACGGAGGTGCTGGAGGCATTCGGCATCACGGGTGCGCCGAAGCCCGACCTCACGCGGTGGGAAAACATCTCGCGCAACATCGCCACGCCCGAGGGCGAGGTGACGATTGCGATCGTCGGCAAGTACACCGGGTTGAAGGACGCCTACAAGTCGCTGATGGAGGCGCTTGTCCATGGCGGCATCGCGAACCGCGTAAAGGTCAAGTTCGAGTGGATCGAGAGCGAGATCTTCGAGCGCGAGGACCCCGCGCCCTACCTTGAAGGCGTGCACGGCATCCTGGTTCCCGGCGGGTTCGGCGAGCGGGGATCCGAAGGCAAGATCCTGGCGGCAAAGTTCGCACGCGAGCGGCGGGTGCCGTACTTCGGGATCTGCTTCGGCATGCAGATGGCGTGCATCGAAGCCGCACGCAATCTGGCCGGCGTTGCCAAGGCCAGCTCGACGGAGTTTGGGCCGGCGGAAGAAGCTGTGGTCGGCCTCATGACCGAGTGGATGCGCGGCAACGAGTTGGAGCAGCGCCGGCAGGGCGGCGATCTGGGCGGCACGATGCGGCTTGGGGCGTTTCCGGCGAAGTTGGCGGCAGGCAGCCGCATCGCGCAGGTGTACGGCGACACCGCCATATCCGAGCGCCATCGCCATCGCTACGAGGTGAACACCGCCTATCGCGAGCGCTTGGAAAAAGCCGGCCTGCAATTCGCCGGGCTATCGCCGGACGGCCTGCTGCCGGAGACCGTCGAATACCCGGACCACCCTTGGTTCATCGGCGTGCAGTTCCATCCCGAGCTGAAGTCACGCCCGTTCGACCCGCACCCGCTGTTCCGCAGCTTCATCGAGGCTGCAGTGGAGCAGAGCCGGTTGGTTTAGGCTGGTTAAGGCAAGGCCGGGCGGTGTGTTTTCAGCCTGCGGATGCGTGTGCTAGGCTCGCGTAATGAACGTCGCCCTCAAATCCATGACGGTCGATCGCTACCTGGCTTGGCTCGAAGAGCAGCCGCGCGGGCGCTACGAGCTCGTCGACGGCCAGGTTATCGCGATGAACGCGCAGCGTATCGAACACATCAATACAAAGGTCTACGTGATCATAGCGTTGATGCAGGCGCTGAAAGGCACGCCGTATCACGCTGTCGGTGACGGCATGGCGGTGCGCATCAGCGAAACGTCTGCCTATGAACCGGACGCGCTGGTCTACGGCGGCGAGGCGTTGAAGGACGGCACCGTCATCGTGTCGGATCCCGTCCTCGTCGTGGAAATCCTGAGCCCCGGAACCAAGACGGTCGACACGACGAAGAAGCTCGAAGGCTACTTCAAGCTACCAAGCGTCCGGCACTATCTGATCGTCGATCCCCTCGAGAAGACGGTGGTGCATCACGCGCGCGATCCGCATGGGAAAATCACGACCGTACTGGCGAACGAGGGACAGCTTCAGCTCGAGGCGTTGGGAGTCAGCCTTCCCGTCGCGGCTCTGTTTCAACCTCTCTAGGCCCGCCCACACACCGTCATGACGGTCTCGCACAGTTCCTCGGTCGTCACCGGCTTAGACAGCACGGCATGAACGTTGTCGCGCCGCACGAGCACGCGCGGATATGCCGTGACGATGACGAACGGCACGTTCTTTTTGTCGAGCGCGTCCTGTAAATCTTCGCTGTTGCGGTCGGCGAGCACGAAATCGATCACCGCGGCGTCGATCTTGTCGCCAGTTTCCAGGTGCTCCAGCGCCTGACTGACCAAGGGAAACGGCCCCACGATATCGGCGCCAGCCCGCTTCAAACGGTCCGCATGATCGAGGGCAATCAGAAGTTCGTCCTCCACCAGCATAATCCGACGTCCTGTCAGATCGCTCATTTCCGATTACTCCTGAAAATTTAGGCCGTTAGCCAGGGATTGGCATGCGGGTGGTTTAACTCTTAAGGCTGATCATCGTTCCATCCGGATGCTGTGCATCTGTATTGATCGGAAATCGGAGCGAAGCGTGGTCCAGGCGCGATCTGGACCGCAAGGCAAGAAGGCTAAGGAATTGCGTCATATTTTTGCGCCGTCGGCACCTGGTTTGGCGCTCTGTTTACAAGTGTTTCAACGGCTCGTCTGACGCGCTGCCTCGCGCTATAAGCGGCGTATGAACGATCACAGCACTCTGAAGCCTGCCGCGTCCGTGAGCGCCGGCAGCGTCACCTTTTCCAATGCATCGCCCATCGCGTTGCTCGCCGGACCCTGCCAGATGGAGAGCCGGGCGCACGCGCTCGAGATGGCGTCGGCGCTGAAGGAGATTTGCGGGCGGCTCGGCATCGGCCTCGTCTACAAGTCGAGTTTCGACAAGGCGAACCGCACTTCGATTGCCGGCAAGCGCGGCATTGGCCTGCGCGAAGCACTGCCGGTGTTTGCCGAAATTCGCGAGACGTTGGGGCTTCCCGTCGTCACGGACGTTCACGAGGTGGCGCATTGCGCGGCCGTCGCGCCCGTTGTCGACGTGCTGCAGATCCCCGCGTTCTTGTGCCGGCAGACGGATCTGCTCGTTGCCGCCGCGCAGACAGGTCGCGTGGTGAAGATCAAGAAAGGTCAGTTCCTCGCCCCCTGGGACATGAAGAATGTGCTGGCCAAGGTCGTCGGCTCAGGCAACGCCAACGTGTTGCTGACGGAGCGCGGCGCATCGTTCGGCTACAATACGCTGGTCAGCGATATGCGCGCGCTGCCCATCATGGCCGAGACGGGTGCGCCGGTGATCTTCGACGCCACGCATTCCGTGCAGCAGCCGGGCGGGCAGGGAACGAGTTCCGGTGGCGATCGGCGCTTCGTGCCCGTGCTGGCACGCGCTGCGGTCGCTGTCGGCGTCGCGGGGCTTTTCATCGAGACGCACGAAGACCCTGACCGCGCGCCTTCGGACGGACCGAACATGGTGCCGCTCAAGGATTTCGAGGCGCTGATCCGTGACTTGATGGCGTTGGACGCTGTCATGAAACGTCAGACCGTTCCGGCCTGACGTTATTTGCCGCCGCTGCCGGGAAGCAGGTCGTAGAGGCTTTCCATCTTCATAGTGAGGCCGACAGACACCGCGTCGGCGTTGACGTCGGCGTTGCCGGTGATGGTGCCGGGACCAGTGACCGCGACGCGATCGAACCGCGACTCCTGAAGCTCCACGTGCAAGTAGGAGACGTTGATGGTCGTCATATCGCTCCACTTGTAGCTTGCGCCGAGGCCGAACCAGGTACGATTGCTGTCGGGGAGCTGGATGAGGCGCGACGTGGCATCTTGGATCGGTGACTCTTCGTACGAGATGCCGCCACGGATTGTCAGCTTTGGCGTCACATCGTACTCACCGCCGACGGAATACATCCAACCGTCTTCCCAATTGAAGACCAGATTGCCCGCCGGCGCACCGGCGACGATCACGGGCGCGGTCTGCAGTAGGCTCCAGTTCGTCCATTCGACGGATGCGAGCAGGCGGGTATTCGATGTCAGTTCCTGGCGAAGACTGAGGTTGACCTTGTCGGGCGTATCGAGCGAGGCCGATGCAGGCAACTTCGCCCCACCAGCGACGAATTTTCCTTCGAAGTCGTGCTCGATGCGCGAGCGGTAGCCCAAGCCGATCGACGTTCCGCGAAACGGCGTGATGTTGATGCCGGCGGTGCCGCCAACGGCGATGTCGTCCATGTCCGCTTGATACAGCGACGTGTTCAGCGCCTTGATGTCGGAATATTGAATCTGCAGACCTGCGCCGACCGAGATGTGCGGCGTCAACTGATACGAGACGCTCGGCGTCACGTTCAAGCTGAAGACCTTGCTGGTTTGCTGCAGGTAGGCGCCCGCCCAGCCCATGTTGTCGGGCTTCGTTGTCAGTCCGAAGGGAGCGTTGATGCTGGCGGCGAAAACGATACGATCGTTGTAGCGATAGGCGTAGTAGCTGGCCGGGACCAGAGCGTCGCGCCCGATGTCGACGTCCATGTCCGTGCCGGGAGATAGTGCTGGATTGATGCTGTCGGCGTGCAGATCGACGTTGGGCAGCACGAGCGTGTAGTTGCTGTCCGTTGTTATCCTTGACGTGACGAACGAGGAGGCGGCCGGGTTCCAGAAGATCGAGCTGAGGCTGGAGCCACCGGCGCCGGTGCCGGCATAGGCGGTACCGGAGAAGAACGCGGACTGCTCGCGAATTTCGAAGCCGCCGGCGAGTGCGCCCGATGCGCTCGTGCACATCGTGAGCGCTGCGGCGACCAACGTCCCCTGCCAAGCGACCTTCGTGACGTTCATGTGAATTCCCCGCCGCGCTTCGGCGGGTCATCCCGGCCGATGAGCAAAAATTGCTCACCAGTATTGCTGAGATGAGTCGTATGGGAAGTCACGACTGGGCCCTGCGCACAGATCTGTTCGATGACGCATGTCACCGCGCAAACACATGGACACGGATTAAAAAAGGCTGGCACCGAGGTGCCAGCCTTTTGATTTTAGCGACGGTGCGGCGCTGCTTACTTCAGCGGTGCCGGTTCCGAGTGACGGCCGCCGAGCAGCCAGTCCAGCTTGGTCGTCACGCCGACTGAGATGATGTCGGCGCCGTTGTCTTCTGCAGAGCCAACGAAGGTGCCTCCGGCAGGACCGATCAACGAGGTGCGTTCAATATCGCCGTCCTCCACCCAGACGTGTGAATAGGCGAGGTTGATCTTAGTCGTGTCGCTCCAATTATAGGTGGCGCCTACGCTTGCCCAGATACGGTTGTTGTCAGGCAACTGGATGAGGCGAGAGGTGTCGTCCTGAATTGGGGACTCCTCGTAAGCGGCACCGGCACGTAGGGTCAATTTCGGCGACACGTCAACTTCGCCGCCGATTGAGTAGAACCAGCCGTCCTCCCAGTTCGCTTCGATCGCGGCCGAGACACCTGGCACCAGCAGCGGTATGTCGACTGGAACGACGTCGAGCAGGCTCCAGTTTGTCCATTCGACAGTTCCGAACAGACGAGCCGTTGGACCGAGTTCCTGACGGATGCTCAAAGTGACCTTATCGGGCGTCTCGAGTGTCGCCTTAAGATCGCCGCTTGCAGCAACCGGAACTGCGATGTTGTCGAAATCGCCTTCAACATCGTGCTCGATCCTTGAGCGATAGCCCAAGCCGACTGAAGTGCCACGGAACGGTGTAATGTTAATGCCGGCCGTCGCGCCCACACCGATATCGTCTGCATCATTAGCGTCATAAAGCACGGTACGCAGGCGTTTGATCTCGAGGTACTGCACCTGGAGGCCCACGCCAACTGTAACGCCCGGAGTCACCTGATACGAAACGCTGGGGTTCAGATTGAGGCTGAAGATCTTGCTGGTCTGAGCGAGCCCTTGCCCAGCCCAACCCATGTCGTCGGGTTTTGTTGTCAGGCCGAACTGCGAGTTCATCGCGACTGCGAGAACCATCTTATCGTTAAAGCGATAAGCCGCATAGCTTGCTGGAATGATGGCGTCTCTGCCGAAATCCGCCTCGCAGCGGCCTGCACACGGACCGCCGTTGACCAGATCAGCTTCTACGTTCATCTCAGGCAGGAACAGGCTGTAGTTGCTGTCCGTCGTGATGCCATCGCTGACAATGTATGAGGTGGCGGGGTTCCAGAAGATCGAGCTAAGGCTCGAACCACCCGCTGCGGCGCCAGCGAAAGACGTGCCTTGGAAAAATGCCGACTGCTCACGAACGTCGAAGCCGCCTGCCAGGGCGCTTCCAGCGCTCGCTGCCATCGCGCCGAGTGCGACGGAACCTAGAAGCCATTTCTTATTCCGGTGTGTGACGCGCATTTGTGCCTTCTCCCCGAGAGTAGCGTCCCATGTCAGCGGTACGTTGCGTGCCGCTTTACCCATACGTCACTCTAGAGAGATTAACGCGAGCGACTCAAGCGGAGTCCGCGCAAGGGTCCAGCAATGCGTTCGCTATTCAAAAGCCCTGTGCCTTTGACGCCACGAAATTGTCGCACTTGGAAAATTTGCGTGCCTACGGAGAAACTTTCGGAGCGTAGGCGATTGGGCAAAAAGAAAACCGGCCCGAATCTCGGACCGGCTTTCCTTCACAGCGTCGGACGTCCCTGATCGTCCTGCGCCGTCCCCCAATATTCCCCCGAATATGAGCGTAGACTTGCACCCGCGAAGTTGGGACGCAAGAGATCGG
>JAKAXS010000167.1 GCA_021816505.1 Pseudomonadota bacterium | reverse complement strand
AGGAAGCGCACCGCGTCCGTCGCCTTGTCTTTGTAGTTGATGCCAAACACCTCAACGCCCACGTCGTCCTTCAGACGCTGCAGCAGGGGATGCTCGGCCACGCAGGGCGCGCACCACGACGCCCAGAAGTTGACCACGGACACCTTGCCGGCCGCGAGCTGCGCGTTGCCGAACGCCGGGATCGCCTTGCCATCGCTGAGGCCCTCCAGGGTCGCCAACTGGAGCGCAGGTGCGGGCTTGCCGATGAAGGCCGATGGCAGCTTCGACGGATCGCCGGTGCGCAACGCGAGCGCGAACAGGGCGGCGACGGCCGCGAACACCAGCGCCGGGAGGATGAGCCAGCCAAAGCCGCGCTTCTTTTCAAGTGTCACTTTGGTCGTGCGTTCGGTCACGGTGTGCCTTTTGCCGGACCGGAGCCACGACGCGTGACGCCGCGACGCTCCAGGTCGGCGAGTTGCTGCTTCTGCCGCGCGCCATCGAAGAAGAGCCAGCCGATCAACGCGGCAAGCACCAGCGCTTCGGCGGCGTATGCGGCCCAGATGAAAGCGGCGTGGGGTCCAAGATCCATTCGTCGTTTACTCCGCCGGCGCCGCAGCGTGACCGCGCGCCGCCCGTTCCACTTCGGCCATCGTGAGTGCCTTCACGCGGCGGCGCAGAACCTCGTTGCGCATCGCCTTCAGATGCATCGCGACGAACAGCAGCGAGAAGCCGATGGCGCTGATCAGAAGCGGCCGCAAGAGATCGGGGTGGATGGTCGAGCCGCCCATTTTCAACACGCTGGCGGGCTGATGCAGCGTGTTCCACCAGTCGACCGAGAATTTGATGATCGGCAGGATCACGACGCCGACGAGCGCGAGCACGGCCGTGAGCTTCGCCGCCGTCGACTCGTCCTCCAGGGAAGAGCGCAGCGCCATCAGGCCGAGATAGAGAAAGAACAGGATCAGCACGGACGTCAGGCGCGCGTCCCACACCCAATAGGTGCCCCACATCGGCTTGCCCCACAGGGACCCGGTGATCAGCGCCAGCAGCGTGAAGGCGGCTCCGATGGGTGCGGCTGCCTTGGCCGAGACGTCCGCCAGCGGATGCCGGAACACGAGCAGGCCGAAGCTCGACAGCGCGATGACGGTGTAGCCCATCATGGCGAGCCACGCGGCCGGCACATGGATGAACATGATCTTGACCGTCTCGCCCTGCTGATAATCCGGCGGCGCGACGAAGAATGCGAGGTACATCGCATAGGCGAGCGTCAGCACGGCAGCGCCCGTCAGCCACGGCAGTATGGTCGCCGAAAGCTCCATAAAGCGCGTGGGGTTGGCCAGTTTTTGCGTCCAAGTCTGCATGGCGCCAGATTTAGCGGGTGATTATGGCGCGCGCAAATTGAACGTGCGCGTCGCGGCCACGAGGCACGTTAAGCTTGCGTAATCTTGTCGATGGCCGCGGACGCGAGGAAGGCGGAGCGCGTCAGCCCACGCCGCTTGGCTTCGGCATCGATGGTCTCGAGCAGGCCAGCATCGAGCGAGATGTTGGCGCGGACGGGCCGGCCGCGATCCAGCAGCAGCGGAACCAGAACCAGGCTTTCGCCGCTACCGGCGTCGTAGCTGGCTTCGGGATCGGCGATGATCTCTTTCGCGCTGCGCGCCGCGGCAAGGGGCGTCGCGCTGACGGCGTAGTGGCTGGCGATCTCGCGGAGTGCGCTCGTAGCATCCGCAAGGGCTGCTTCCGGCGTCGCGCCGCCCCCGTGGCAGCCGACAACATCAGGGATTCTGACGCCCCAGACGTCGCCTTCGCCATCGAGTATGCCGACATAGTGCGTTGCCATTCTCAGATCCAACCCGCTGCTTTTGCTATCGATCGGGCCACGCCGGGAGACTGCTCGCGATGTCGCGGCACAACGATAATGTGGCTATGGCCGGGGTGCTCGAACTTGTCGTGTTTGCCGCCTCCGACGTTCGACCAGCCGTCCTTTTCGAGCCGCGCGATGATCTTCCTGTGTTCAACTCGAAGGTCGGCATCGTGCCCCAGTATAATGCGCAAATATATACACACCATCCCGGCTATATCAAGGTCGCGTTCAGCGCTGAATATCTGCCCATCGTATCCCTCCAAGTTCGCGACAAAGAATAGCGCGGCTCTATTGGGTATTAACCGATGGCCCCTACTGCACCTGCACCCTCAGCGCGGCGGCAGCGGCGAGGGGACCTAGCACCACGCTCGCCAGCGAGATCGCGCACAGGATCAGAAACGCCGCCTCCGAGCCGGAGGGGCCCATCAGAGCGGCGGAAATGGCCGAGATCCCGAAAATGAGCGTCGGCACGTAGAGCGGCAGCACCAGTAGCGCCAACAGCAAACCACCGCGGCGCGTCCGCAACGTCAACGCCGCACCGATGGCGCCGAGGAAGCTGATGGCCGGGGTGCCGGCCAGCATGGTCGCGACCAGGATCGGGTAGGCGGCGAGATCCAGGTTCAGCAGGATGCCAAGCACCGGCGCGAGCAGCGCTAGCGGAATGCCGGTCGTGATCCAGTGCGCCAGCGACTTGGCCGCGGCGACGGCCTCCAGCGGCAGCGGTCCCATCGCCATCAATTCCAGCGAGCCGTCGTCGTGATCGACTTCGAAGATGCGTGGCAGCGACAGCAGCGCGGCCAGAAGCAAGGCGATCCACAGCACGCCGGCGGCGATGCGCGCCAGCAGGTTCAGGTCCGGGCCGAGCCCCAGCGGCATCAGCGCGACCACGATCAGATAGAAGCCGAGAGCGGTGCCCAGCGCGCCGCCTTCGCGGGCAGCCAGCAGGATGTCGCGCTTCAGAAGCGTGAGGAACGCGCTCATGCGGCAGCGCCCCCGAGCCGCAGCTCCTGCGGGCTGGAGACGCCCAGCGGGATATGCGTCGCCGCCATCACGATGCCGCCCGCCGAAACGTGGGTCTCGATCAGGCGGGCAAGGATGCCGGTCGATGCGGCGTCCAGCGAAACCGTCGGCTCGTCGAGCAGCCAGATCGGCCGATCGGCGACCAGCAGGCGGGCCAGACCCACACGCCGCTTCTGGCCGGCGGAAAGGTAGCCGGCGGCGATGCCCGCAAGCGAGGTCAGGCCGAACGCGTCCAGCGCACGGTCAACGCGTGCGCGATCACCGCGACGGCCGCCGCGCAGATAGTCGGCCCAGAACGTCAGGTTCTCGGCCACCGTCTGCTTCGCTTTCACGCCGTTCAGGTGGCCGACGTAATGACACTGCTCGGCGATGGGCACGTCGTCCGGGCCGCCCTCGACCCGCAGCGCGCCGCCGGCCAGCGGCAAGAAGCCCGCGACCGCGCGTATGAGCGTCGTCTTGCCGGCCCCGTTTGGGCCGGTGAGCTGCAGAACCTCGCCCGTCTTCAACCCGAAGGAGATGCCGGCCACGACAAGGCGCGCGCCACGTGCAACAGACAGGTTTTCTGCGATGAGCTGCACGGCGAGGAGCCTGATCGATGCCCCCTGGGAGGCGGTTTGCCGCAAACTTGCACGAAGGTGGCGCTTTAAACCCGGCGCGGCGGACTATATAAATAGGGTTATCGTCACTGCCAGCGCAAAATGGCGCTCCTAGATCCTTGCACGGCTCGGGACAAGGTCCGTGTGAGAACTAAGAACCTCCGCCGGCACTCCGGCGGCGCGGCGTGCATCAGGATCGGGACCTGGATGCGTTACCCGAAGGCTTGAGCTGGCCGTTTGCCCAGCTTGTCGCCTTCCGGAAAACCTCCAACTCCCTCATGGTGCATATGCCAGTTCGGGATCTAGATGGAGGCTTGCGCCTTGAGTTCCAAACCCACCGCCGCCGCGACGCCGGTTTCTCTCGACAGTTTCAAATGCCGCAAGACGCTGACTGCCGGCGGGCAGACTTACGTCTACTACGCGCTGCCTGAGGCTGAGAAGAACGGGCTGCCGGGGATTTCGAAGCTGCCTTACTCGATGAAGGTGCTTCTGGAGAACCTGCTGCGCAACGAGGACGGCCGGTCCGTCACGAAGGCGGATATCGACGGTATCGCAGCCTGGCTCGACGACAGGGGCAAGGCCGGCAAGGAAATCGGGTTCCGGCCAGCGCGCGTGCTGATGCAGGACTTCACCGGCGTGCCCGCGGTCGTGGATCTGGCCGCCATGCGCGACGGCATGACCAAGCTCGGCGGTGATCCCACGCGCATCAATCCGCTCGTTCCGGTCGATCTCGTCATCGATCACTCGGTGATCGTCGACGCGTTCGGCAGCCCGTCGGCGCTGCAGCAGAACGTGGACCTCGAATATCAGCGCAATGGCGAGCGCTATAACTTCCTCAAGTGGGGCCAGGGCGCCTTCGCGAATTTCCGCGTGGTGCCACCGGGCACGGGCATCTGCCACCAGGTCAATCTCGAATATCTCGCGCAGACCGTCTGGACCAACGGCATGGAAGACGGCGCGATCGTCGCCTATCCCGACACGGTCGTAGGTACCGATAGTCATACGACCATGGTCAACGGGCTTGCCGTTCTCGGCTGGGGTGTCGGCGGCATCGAGGCCGAAGCGGCGATGCTGGGCCAGCCGCAGTCCATGCTCATTCCCGAAGTCATCGGCTTCAGGTTGACGGGCAAACTGAAGGAGGGCGTCACCGCGACGGACCTCGTGCTCACCGTCACGCAGATGCTGCGCAAGAAGGGCGTGGTCAACAAGTTCGTCGAGTTCTTCGGCCCCGGCCTCGACAACATGACTCTGGCCGACCGCGCGACCATCGCCAACATGGCGCCCGAGTACGGCGCGACCTGCGGCTTCTTCCCGGTCGACGGCGAAACGCTGCGCTATCTCACCATGTCCGGCCGCGAGGCGGCGCGAATCGAACTCGTCGAGGTCTACTCGAAGGCGCAGGGCCTGTTCCGCACGGCCGACGCTGGAGATCCTGTCTTCACCGACACGCTGGAACTCGATCTCGGCGCCGTCGTGCCGTCCATGGCTGGACCGAAGCGGCCTGAAGGCCGAATCGCGCTCACCGACATCAAGAGCGGCTTCGCCACCGCGCTGGAGGCCGAATACAAGAAGCCCGGCGAAGAGGCCAAGAAGGTCGCCGTCGAGGGGCGCGACTTCCAGCTCGGCCACGGCGACGTGGTCATCGCGGCGATCACCAGCTGCACCAACACATCCAACCCCAGCGTGCTCATCGCCGCGGGGCTGCTCGCGCGCAACGCGGTCAACAAGGGCCTGAAGGCCAAGCCGTGGGTGAAGACATCACTGGCGCCCGGATCACAGGTGGTCGCGGCGTACCTGGAGAAAGCCGGGCTGCAGACGTACCTCGACCAGGTTGGGTTCAACCTTGTCGGCTTCGGCTGCACCACGTGCATCGGGAACTCCGGGCCGTTGCCGGCCGAGATCTCGAAATCGATCAACGACAACGGCATCGTCGCGGCGGCGGTGCTGTCCGGCAACCGCAACTTCGAGGGCCGCGTCAGCCCGGACGTGCAGGCGAACTATCTCGCCTCGCCGCCGCTGGTCGTCGCGTACGCGCTCGCGGGCTCCGTCACGAAGGACCTGACCAGCGAGCCGCTCGGGATCGGCAGCGACGGACAGCCGGTGTTCCTCAAGGACATCTGGCCTGGCCTGCACGAGATCCAGCAGTTCATCGCCGAGAACATCTCGCGCGAGCTGTTCAAGTCGAAATACGACGACGTGTTCAAGGGTGACGAGAACTGGCGCGGCATCGATACCAGCCAGGGGCTGACCTACGCCTGGCAGGACAAGTCGACGTACGTGCAGAATCCGCCCTACTTCGACGGCATGACCAAGACGCCGGCGCCGATCGTCGACATCCAGAGCGCACGCATCCTGGGCCTGTTCGGCGACAAGATCACCACCGACCACATCTCGCCCGCGGGCTCCATCAAGGCGGCCTCGCCGGCCGGAAAATACCTGCTCGACAACGGCGTGCCGATTGCGGACTTCAACCAGTACGGTACCCGGCGCGGCAATCACGAGGTGATGATGCGCGGCACGTTCGCCAACATCCGCATCAAGAACCACATGGTGAAGGATGCGGCCGGCAACGTGAAAGAGGGCGGCTTCACCGTGCACTATCCCTCGGGCGAGCAGATGGCGATCTACGATGCCGCCATGCAGTACGAGAAGGAAGGCGTGCCGCTGGTCGTGTTCGCCGGCGTCGAATACGGCAACGGCTCGTCGCGCGACTGGGCGGCGAAGGGCACCAACCTGCTCGGCGTCAAAGCTGTCATCTCGCAATCGTTCGAGCGCATCCATCGCTCGAATCTCGTCGGCATGGGTATCGTGCCGTTCACGTTCGAGGATAGCACCAGCTGGCAGACGCTCGGCCTCAAGGGCGACGAGACGGTGACGATCACCGGGCTCACCAGCGTGCGGCCGCGGCAGAAGATGGTCGCGCACATCACACGACCGGACGCGACGTCGTTCGACGTGCCGCTGCTCTGCCGCATCGATACGCTGGACGAGCTGGAATACTTCCGCAACGGCGGCATCCTGCACTACGTGCTGCGCAACCTGGCAGCTGCGGCGTAGGTCGCGCGCCCAGCACACCGGAGGGGCCGCGACATCCTCGCGCCCCTCGCGTTGGGGTCAGCCTCCAATATTA
>JAKAXS010000166.1 GCA_021816505.1 Pseudomonadota bacterium | reverse complement strand
TTGGAGCAATCCTTCCTGCAACTCTCCCAATTCTCCGCCGACCTTGCACACGAGCTTCGTACCCCGATCAGTAATCTTCGCGGCGAGTTGGAGGTCGCGTTATCGAGGCCACGCTCGGACGATAGTTACCGCGAGGTCCTTGGCTCCGCGCTCGAGGAATGCTCCCGGATCAGCCGGGTCATCCAGAGCCTTTTATTTCTTGCCCGCGCCGAGATGGTTAGGCACCCACCTGCCCTCGAGACCCTTGATCTCAGCACCGAGATCTCAACTGTCCTCGAATTCTACCAACCGATGGCAGCGGAGGCGGGTCTTTCGCTGACCGTGAGCGCCCAACCAGGAATTCCGATCCAGTTCGACCGGATTCTCCTCCAGCAGGCGCTCGGCAACCTGGTGGCCAATGCGATCGCCCATACCGAAGCCGGCGGACGGATAATCGTCGAGGTTGCAGGGACTACGGAACATCTGGTCATCCGCATCCGGGATACCGGACACGGTATCGCGCCTGAGCATCTGCCGCACGTGTTTGGCCGGTTCTATCGCGCCGATCGTGCGCGGTCCCATGTCGGCGGCAATCTCGGACTCGGCCTCGCCGTGGTCCGGGCGATCATGGACCTGCACGGTGGCCGCGTCACGATCGAAAGCATGCAGGGTCATGGTACTACCGTGTCGCTGCTGGTCGCAGCTCCGACGAGCTGATCTCGACACAGTGAATCCAGCCTGACGAAATCGTCATTCTGGCGAGGCGAAAACGTCATTCTAGCGGGCTAAAGCGCGCATTCCGTTCCGTTCAAAGCCATGAAGAACAAGTTTCAGTACCACTGTTTGAGACCCGGTCGCGTCTGCGCGCTCGCCCTCCTTGTGACGCTCGCCGGCTGCGCCCGGTATCGGTCCGCCCCGTTGCATCCGGCCGCATCGGCAGCCGCACTGGTTACCCGCCGTCTCGACGAGCCGGCACTTCACCGCTTCCTTGCCGCGATGGGCGTGCATCCGGACGGTCGATGGGGCCTGCGGGCTCTCGTGCTCGTCGCTGTCTATGAACGACCCGATCTCCGGATCAGCGTCGCTGCCTACGACGCTGCGGAGGCGTCAGTGACAACTGCCAGGCAGATCCCGAATCCGACGCTCTCACTCGCACCAACCTTCAACGCGACGCAAGCTTTCCCGTCGCCGATCAAAATAGGGCCGGTAATTAACTTTCTTGTCTCCAATTTCGGTGCCCGTCAGGCCGGCATTGCCGCTGCGCGTGATCGTCAACAAGCTGCCCGAGAGCTCATCGCCGCAGCGGCATGGCGGGAACGAGCAGGCGTTCGCAACGCGCTGCTGTCGCTCTGGCTCGATGAACGCATCGCCGGTTTCAAGGCTCGGGCGGCCACCTACGCCGTGCTGGCAGCCCGTCTTGTAGCCCAACGCGTGATGTCCGGAATGCTTTCCCAGACCACGCTAGCCAGTGCGACCGAGGCAGCGGACAAGGCGAAGTTTGACGCCGCGGAAGCGGAAGCCCGGATCGGAGCGGACCGGGCCCGCCTGGCCGCTGCGATCGGCATGCCAGTCGCGGCGATTCGGGGTGTGCGCATTGCCTTCGCCGCCTTTGCGCATCCGTTGCCACCAGCCAATCTCGCCTCTCTCACGCGAACCGCGCTGGTTACAAGACCATCGGTCGTCGCAGCCTACGCGAACTACCGCGCGACCGGCGAGGCTCTCCGCAAGGCGATTGACCAGCAGTTTCCTGGCTTTCGCATCGGTCCCGGGTATCATTACGACCAGGGCAACAACAAGTTCATCCTTACCCTCTCGCTGCCGCTGCCAATTCTCAACCAGAATCAGGGTCCGATCGCCGAGGCGCGCGCTCGCCGCAGACTTGCGGCTGCTGCGTTCGATCGAGCACAGGCGCGCGTTCTCCACCAAATCGAGGCCGCTGAGGCTGCGTTGCAAGGAAGCGGAAGAGTGACGCACCGGGCACGACAACTCCTTGTGATTGCGCGCCGGCGCGAACAACAGGCCGTTCAAGGCTACCGCGCTGGTGCCATCGGTCGGCTGCGTATGGTCGAGGCTGAGCGGCAGGCTACCCTTGTCCGCGAACAGGCTCTGACTGCGGACGCCCAACGATTGCACGCCATGGCAGACCTGGCTGACGCGCTCCATCACAGCATTTTCCAGGAGAGCCACGCATGAAACGGTATTTGCAGGCAATCGCGGCAAGCCTGCCATTGGCCTTCACCGCGGCTGCCGCGCATGCTGGAGCCGTCCGCAGCGTGACGCTCGATGCAGCCACCATCAGGAGTGGACTCATTAAGACCAGAACCCTGCGCCTCAAGACGGAACATGCTGGTATCGCGGCGTACGGCATGGTGATCGATCCGGCACCGGTCATCGCCTTGCGGAGCCGGATCGTCGCGGCGCGCGCAATGCTGACGCTGGATGATGCGAATCTTGCCCGCGCCCGGAAGCTCTATCACTCGGGAGGCAACGTCTCCAAAGCCAGCCTGCAGCAGACCGAGGCCGACACCGCGGTGGTACAAGCGCGTCTGAAGGAGTTGCTGGCCCAGGCGAAGGTACGGTACGGCACCGCCCTCGGGACGGCGATTGCCGATGATGGCGCTCCATTCAGGACAATCGAAGGCGGGCGATCGCTTGTTTCCGTGGTGCACACCAGCGTGGCGCTCGACACCCCACCGAGCGCGTGGGCCAAGGCGCCGGATGGTTCGCGTGTCGCGCTCTGCCCCGTCGGCAGCGCCAGCCGGATTCCGAAGGGCTTGCTGGGCCAGGCATTTTTCTACACTGGTCCCGCGCTTGCCATCGGCTCGCCCCTTGCCGTCACTCTCGCCACAAGCAAGTCATTTACCGGCTACGACGTTCCCGCGACAGCGCTGGTCTGGCACGACAACACGCCCTTCGTGTTCGTTCGCGCCACCTCACGGCGTTTCGCCATGTACCCGATCGCAACGGCCAACCCGGTGCGACATGCTGGTACCGTTACCGGATTTTTCGTGCCAGGCGCAGACCTGCCGGATCGACCGAGAGTCGTGACGTCGGGCGCCGGGCTATTAAGTTCGGCGGTGGCACGCGGCGCTGAAACGTCGACGAACGACGACTGAGGCAACGGTATGCTGTCTTCAATCGTCCGTACGGCCTTGCGCTACCGACTTGTCGTCGTGCTTCTGGTTACGGGCCTTGCGGCGATCCAGCTCTCACGGCTACCCACGGCACGCTACGATGTTTTCCCCGAATTCACTGCCCCTACCGTCGTGCTCGAGACCGCGGCGCCCGGCTTCAGCGCGCTGCAGACCGAGCAAGTGATTACCGACCGCCTCGAACGCAATCTCACGGGCCTGCCCGGCGTCGCCAGGATGCGCTCGTCCTCGGAGTCAGGGCTGTCCGTCATCCATCTCGTCTTTCATGGCGGCACCAATCCGTATCAGGACAGGCAGCGCGTCGCGGGACGCCTAAGCGAACTTGGCGGTGTGCTCCCTGCTGGAATCGTCCCGCGCCTCGCGCCGATGCAGTCCTCGACTGGCACCGCCCTCGAGATTGGCCTGTATGCCACCAGGCACGACATGTCGCTTGAGCACCTTACGGCAATCGCCGAAATTGAGCTCCGACCCGCCCTGCAGGCGGTACCCGGCGTAGCGAATGTCGTGATCTTCGGCGCTCGTCCACCGCAATTGGATATCGCGGTCCGGCCACGATCGCTTCTTGCGACTGGCTTCACGATGCAGGATGTAGCGCACGCCGCCCTCCGTGGCAGCGTCGTCCTCGGTGCCGGCTTCATCGACAACGGTAACCAGCGCTTGGTTCTTGCCTCCCATGGTCAGGCCCGGACCGCGTCGGCGCTGGCGAAGACCTGGCTTGGCAGCCGCGACGGCACGCCGGTCAGCCTCGGTGACGTGGCAACGGTTCGTTCATCCGCGCCCCCTCGTTACGGTGCAGCGCTGATCCATGGTCGCCCTGGCCTGCTCATGATCGTCTCGTCGCTTTACGGCTCGAATACGCTACGTGTGGCCGACCAGGCTTCGCGGACGGTTGCGCAGCTTACCCCAAGCCTCAAGGCGCAGGGCATTAGCGTCGACCCAAGAGCCTTTACGCCGGCCACTTTCATTCATGTTGCACTGGCCGATCTCGGCCATGTGCTGCTGATTGGCGCGGCGCTGATCCTAGTCGTACTTCTCGCCGCCTTGCGCGACTGGCGAGCCTCTGTAATCTCTTTTGTCGCGATCCCGGTCTCGCTGCTTGCGGCTACTGCCATCATCACCGCGCTCGGGATCACGCTGAACACGATGGCCCTCGCGGGTCTCGCGATCGCGCTTGGCGAACTGGTCGACGATGCGGTTGTCGATGTAGAGAACATCACGCGCCGGTTGCGCGAGAACCGCATGGCCGGCAGCCTGGAACCGCCGCTCCGCGTCATCTATCGGGCCTCACTGGAGGTGCGCAGCGCAATCATCTTCGCCAGTGCCGCGGTCGCCGTTGCCTTCACGCCAGTGCTTGCCCTGGGCGGCGTCGCCGGCCGGCTATTTGCGCCCCTGGGAATCGCCTATATCGCTGCGATCGGTGCGTCACTCCTTGTCGCACTGGTCCTCACGCCGGCACTTGCCGCCTTGCTTCTGGTGCGGCCCACGCCGGCACCGGCCCACACTCCGCCGATCGCGCTGTTGCGCCCGGCCTATCGACGAATTCTGGGCAAACTGGAGCATCAGGGACGTATCATTATTGCATTGGCCGTTGCCCTTATCCTGCTCGCCGGCATCAGCCTGCCATTGCTGCAAACGCGATTTCTGCCTCGCTTTCGCGAGAACGACGTGATTGTTCACTATCTCGCCGCGCCCGGAACGTCGATCGACGCAATGCTCGCGATCGGCCGTGTGGCGGTACACACGCTTGAGGGGCTCCCATCGGTCGGCGATGTTGTGATGCATATCGGGCGCGCCTCGATGGGCAACGGGCATGCCGGCGTGAACAAGGCAGAGATTGACATCACGCTCAGCAAGGCAGGCAATCGCCACGTCGAACAATCGACGCATCAGATCCTTGCGTCGGTCGACCATATCGATGGTCTGTCCTGGTGGTCCCGCACATTTCTCAGCGAGCGTATCGACGAAAGCCTTTCAGGCGTCACCGCCCCGGTGACCATTTCGGTCTTCGGCCCGACCCTGAATACGATCGACATTGCGGCGGCACGGATCGTGGCGGCTGCACACGGGATGCCCGGCGTGCGCGCGGCAAGTGTGGCGGCCGTTCAGCAGGTGCCCGCCATCGCAATCGACTTGAACCGTGCGGCCATGCTGCGATACGGCGTCACCCCCCGGGCGGCTCTTGAGGTCATGAAGGCCGCATATTCGGGCTCCACCGTCGGCCATGTGTATCGCGGAACACTGGTCGAACCGATCGTCGTCACGCTCCCCGCTGCTCTCAGGCATCAGCCGGCATCGATCGGAGAACTCCCAGTCGCGGCATCAGGTGGTATGGTCGTGCCTCTCGATCGCATCGCCGAAATCCGCCAGACACACGTTCCGGCGCAGATCCTGCACAAGGATGGACGCCGCGTTCAGATCGTTACCGTGCAGGTTGCGCATGGCGATGCCGCCTCGGTTGTCGGCAGCCTGCGGCGGCAAATCGCCAACCTTCGGCTCGGTACAGGCGTTTATGTCCAGTACGGCGGTACCGCAGTCGCCGGCGACGCCGCGCGGCGTGTGCTCGCCATACATACCATCATGGCGCTTGCCGGTATTTTGACCGTGATTGCGCTCGCCCTGCGTGAAGCTCGGGCCGTCGTCCTGATCGTGACCATCCTGCCGGTGGCCTTCGCCGGCGGCATTGCGGCGACCTGGGCCTTCCTTGGCGGCCACCTCGAACTGGGTGCCATGATCGGCCTCGCGACGCTCTTCGGCCTTACGCTGCGCAACGGCCTTCTCCTCCTGATTCACATGCGCAGGCTCATGGAGGAAAGCGACAAATCCTGGCCAATAGAGATCGCACGTCAGGCTGCGGCAGACCGGCTTCAAGCAATCGTGATCACCGCATGCGTGACCGCGCTTGGCCTTTTGCCGCTCGCGCTCGCCACCGGCTCGCCCGGCGACGCCATCGAGGGGCCGATGGCCATCATCATCCTCGGCGGGCTTGTGACCGCCACCATCCTTACGCTGTTTGTCCTCCCGATCCTCGCTCCACGGCTTATTCGCTTCACCGGTCCGAACGTTGATGGTCTCAATTGAAGGGCCTCGCGGTATGCGAATGTCTGCCAGGCTACCTGCAATCGATGTCAATCCAGGAATTTTCGGCTTTTGCGGGGCTGAACGAAGATCAAGCTGAGAGAGCCTCTACCGGTGTTTGCCGTATTCGACAATCTCCTGCCGGACAATGAAGACATCGTCCGGCGCTGGCGTTGCCGCTGCGCCTCCTTATGCAACCTTCCTTTGATGGTGCCCCGTTAGGTCATTGCGTTTCCGACGGCTTGCACGTCACGGTTTTGGCGACTACAGGACCATTTCGAAATGATACTGTAATGATGTTGTGCCAGAGTATCCGTGGACCAGAGCTTTGGCGCGTACGGTCCGATCACGCGAGTCTACATTCGACAAACCGCTTTCTTGCTGAGGTGCCTGCCTTGTC
>JAKAXS010000165.1 GCA_021816505.1 Pseudomonadota bacterium | reverse complement strand
AGATCTGCACCAAGCACGGCATTCTCCTGATCTTCGACGAGGTCATCTGCGGCTTCGGCCGTCTCGGCGAGAACTTCGGCGCGCAGCGCCTGAAGGTCACGCCCGACCTGCTGACGTTCGCCAAGGGCGTCACCAACGGCATCGTGCCGATGGGCGGCGTGCTGGCGACGAATACGATCTACGACGCGTTCATGAGCGGGCAGGAAGAAGCGGTGGAGTTCTTCCACGGCTACACCTACTCGGGGCATCCGATGGCGGCAGCGGCCGGCCATGCGACGCTCGACATCATGGAGAAGGAGGGCCTCATCGCCCGCGCCCGCGCACTGGAACCGGTGCTGGAAGAGGGCATCCACCAGCTGAAGGGCACGCCCGGCGTCCGCGATATCCGCAACTTCGGCCTCGCCGCCGCGGTCGAAATGGATGGGTTCGAGGGCCGGCCAGGCGTGCGCGGTTTGCGCGTGTTCGAGCGCGCGCTCGACAAGGGACTGCTGCTGCGTTTCTCCGGCGACACCATCGCCGTGGGCCCGCCGTTCATCTCTACCGAAGACGAAATCAAGACCATGTGTGCGACGTTGGGCGACGTGATCGCCTCCGTCACGAGCCCCGACGCCTGACACCGACGAGCAGGAGACCGACATGACCGATCTGGAACAGTCACCGACGCAAAACGGTGAGACGGACGACCGCCGCGACGATCGCGGCTACGAAGTTCAGCACTACATCTCCGGCAAGCGCGTCGCATCGCGCTCCGGCCGCACGACGGCGATCTTCAATCCCGCGATCGGCGCCCCTGCCGGCCGCGTGCACCTCGCCTCGGACGACGAGGTCAATGCCGCCGTCGCCGCGGCGAAGGCCGCATTCCCCGCCTGGTCGGCACAGCCGCCGCTGTCGCGCGCCCGCGTCATGTTCCGCTTTCTCGAACTGATCCAGGCACGCCGCAACGACCTGGCAAAGCTGATCGTTGCCGAGCACGGCAAGGTGTTCTCGGATGCGCAGGGCGAGGTCGCGCGCGCAATCGACGTGATCGAATTCGCAACGGGCATCCCCCAGCTGCTGAAAGGCGAATACACAGAGCAGATCTCGCGCGGCATGGATGCCTATTCCATTCGCCAGCCGCTTGGCGTCTGCGCCGGTATCACGCCGTTCAACTTCCCGGCCATGGTGCCGATGTGGATGGCGCCGATCGCCATAGCGACCGGCAACACCTTCGTGCTGAAGCCGTCGGAACGCGATCCCTCGCCCAGCCTCATGATCGCCGAATTGCTCAAGGAAGCCGGCCTTCCGGACGGCGTGTTCAACGTCGTGCAGGGCGACAAGACCGCGGTCGACGCGCTGCTGGTTCATCCGGACGTCGAAGCCATCAGCTTCGTCGGCTCGACGCCGATCGCCGAGTACATCTATCGCACCGGCACCGCGCACGGAAAGCGCGTGCAGGCGCTGGGCGGCGCGAAGAACCACATGGTCATCATGCCGGACGCGGACATCGAGCAGTGCTGCGACGCACTGATGGGCGCGGCCTACGGCTCGGCCGGCGAGCGCTGCATGGCGATCTCCGTCGCCGTTGCCGTGGGTGACATCGGCGACGAACTGGTCGCCAAGCTCAAGGACCGCGTCAAGACCATCAAGGTCGCCGAGGGCAATACGCCGGACGCCGAGATGGGCCCCGTCGTCACCGCGGCCGCCAAGCAGCGCATCGAGAGCCTGATCGCTACCGGTGTCACCGAGAAAGCAACCCTCGTCGTCGATGGCCGCAATCTTAAGGTCAAGGACTACGAGAACGGCTTCTTCTGCGGCGGCTCGCTGTTCGACAACGTCACGCCCGAGATGACGATCTACAAGGAAGAGATCTTCGGGCCGGTCCTGTGCGTCGTGCGCGCGCCGGACCTGAAGACGGCCGTCGAGATCATCGAGAACAACGAGTACGGCAACGGCGTCGCCATCTACACGCGCGACGGCGGCGTTGCGCGCGAGTTCACGCGCAACATCAACGTCGGCATGGTCGGCGTGAACGTGCCGCTGCCGGTGCCGATGGCCTTCAACTCGTTCGGCGGCTGGAAGAAGAGCCTGTTCGGCGACCAGCACGTGTACGGCCCGGAAGGCGTGCGTTTCTATACGCGCCACAAGGCCGTGATGACGCGCTGGCCGGACAGCATCGCGAAGGGTGCCGAGTTCGCCTTCCCGCAGATGAAGTAAGAGCGACGTGTTGGGTCGAGCCATTCGGCGAGACCCAACACAGTCTCCCTTGTGCCGGGGATTGTTGGGTCGCGCTTTGCTTGACCCAACCGACACGGCTAGCTTGATCTTGGCGGCGCGCCGTAGGTTGGGTCGAGCCCCCTTGTGAGACCCAACATGTTCCAGGCTGTGTCGTGGCTTGCGCGGTTACGCCTTGCACGCCTCGGCACGCCCCAGCAGCAGTTCGCGCTCGCGGGCGTTTTTCGTGAGCGATGCCGCCCGCTGATACTCGGCGCGCGCCTCATCCAGGCGGCCGAGCTTTTGCAGAAAATCCGCGCGAACGCTCGGAAGCAGGTGATACGCCTTCAGCGACGGCTCGCTGACGAGCGTTTCGACGATGGCCAGTCCCTCCGCCGGACCGTACGCCATCGACACCGCGACAGCGCGATTCAACTCCACGATGGGTGACGGCGCGCGATGCGCGAGTTCCGCGTAGAGATCGGCGATCGCCTTCCAGTCCGTATCGCCAGCGGTATGCGCCCGTGCGTGACACGCGGCGATCGCTGCCTGCATCGTATAGGACCCGCGCGGCGTCGCGAGCCCCTCCGCCCGTTCCAGCGCCGCCAATCCGCGCCGGATCAGCAGCCGGTCCCATCGCGCGCGGTTCTGATCCAGCAGCAGCACCGGCTGCCCCTTCTCGTCGGTGCGCGCCGCAAAGCGCGACGCCTGGATCTCCATCAAGGCGACAAGCCCGTGCACTTCCGCTTCGTCCGGCGCGAGACCGGCCAGAACGCGCCCGAGCCGCATCGCCTCCTGGCACAGCTGCGGCCGTATCCAATCCTCGCCCGCGGTCGCCGAATAGCCTTCGTTGAAAATCAGGTACACCACCTGCAGCACCGACGTAACGCGCGCCTCCCGATCGGCACCGCGTGGCACTTCGAACGGCACGTTCGCATCCGCCAGCGTGCGCTTCGCCCGCACGATGCGTTGCGCCACGGTCGGCTCAGGTACGAGGAAAGCGCGCGCGATCTCTTCCGTCGTCAGGCCACCCAGCATGCGCAGCGTCATCGCCACGCGCGCCTCCATCGACAGCACCGGGTGACATGACGTGAAGACGAGGCGCAAGAGGTCGTCGCCCACGTCGTCATCGAGCGCCGCGTCGAGATCGGGCACGTTGTTGGCCTGATCCCATTCGAGGTCGCGGCCGATTTCCTCGTGCTTGCGCTGAACGAGCTTGTGGCGCCGGATGTGATCGATGGCGCGGTTCTTGGCCGCCGTCATCAGCCAGGCAGCGGGTTTCTCGGGCACGCCGGACTTCGGCCACTGCTGCAAGGCCGTGACGAGCGCGTCCTGCGCCAGTTCCTCGGCGAGCCCGACGTCGCGCACCATGCGCGTCACGCTGGCGATGAGCTTGCCTTGCTCCATGCGCCAGACCGCATCGATGGTGCGATGTATGTCGGTAGCCATTTCGGCTACCGCTCTAGAGCATTCCCACCATGTCGGGCAAGCCGATACCGGCCGGCGCCGAAGGGAACGTCAGCCCTCGGCCTTCGATTTCAGGGCAGCGAGCCCCTTTTCGAATTCGCCGCCGACCATTTCGTCCATGTTCATGAACAAGCAGATGACCTTGGACAGAAGCGGTTGCGGTCCATGCATGGCCCAGCTGACCTTCGTCGCATCGCCATCTGGCGTCAGAATGAATTCTGCCTTGTTCCGCGCCTCGAACGGCGATTTGAAATGCATGTCGAGCAGCACCTTGGAGGCCGGTGCAGCCTCCGCTATCACCATCTCGCCGGAGCCCACCTCGCTGTTGCCGTCCCAGGCGTACGTCGCGCCCTTGCCGCTCGACGGCTCGCTGTACGTGCGCTTCATCGCGGGGTCCTTCGTTTCCCACGGCGACCATGCCGTCCACGCCTTGAAGTCGGCGATGAGCGGGTAGATCTTGTCGGGAGGCGCCTTGATCGTCGCCGTCCGCTCGATGCGGAAGTCGTCCGGCAACGCCGCGGCATAGGCGACGACGCCGAGCACGGCAAGCAACACCAGGCCGAGTATCTTCAGAAGCGTTTTCATCGTTCCATCCTCGTTGCAGCGGCGGCGCGCCGCGTTCATTTGATTTTCGCGTAGACCTCTTCGCGCATCTGCTCCACGGCCGCGCTGGGGCCGAAGTCGTCCAGCTCGTAAAGCTGCCGCACTTCGACGGAGCAGTCCTCGTCACGTTGCGGATTGGGAAAGCGTTTGGCCCACTCGATCGCTTCCTCACGCGAATTCACCTGGATCAGCGTGTAGCCGGCGATCAGTTCCTTCGCCTCGGCGAACGGGCCATCGATCACGACCGGCTTGCCGCCGGAGTACTGCACGCGGAAGCCCTTCGACGTAGGTTTCAGCCCGTTCGCGTCGAGCAGAACACCGGCCCGTACAAGCTCTTCATGAAATGCACCCATCGCCTTCAGCATGGATTCTCCCGGCATTCTTCCGGCTTCGGTGGCCGGCGTTGCCTTGACGATGATCATGAAGCGCATGAGCCGCTCTCCTATCGCTTCTCGACTTCAGCGCGCATCTTGGCTTCCCGCTCCTGCAGTTCCGGCGTGTAGGCTTCGCCGAAGTCTGCCGCGTCGAAGATCTGGCGGATCTCGATTTCGGAGTCGCCCAGCATCGGGTTGGGGCACTTCTTCACCCACTCGATCGCTTCCTGGAGCGATTTCGTCTGGAAGATCCAGAATCCGGCGACCAGTTCCTTCGTCTCCGCAAAGGGCCCATCCGTCACAGTGCGCGACGTGCCGCTGAAGCGGACGCGGGCGCCCTTGGAACTCGGCTGCAAGCCTTCGCCGCCCAGCATCACACCCGCCTTCACCAGCTGCTCGTTGTAGTCGGTCATCGCCGTCAGCAGCGCCTCGTCCGGCATGATGCCGGCTTCGGAGTTCTTGTCGGCCTTCACTAGAATCATGAACTTCATCGGTTTCTCCTTGCGTCTCGTCCGGTGAGGCATCGTCGCTCTCTGACACCACGACGAGCCTCGATTGAGGAAATCGACAGCGCGCCGGCAATTATTTGGCGCACATTGGTTCAGCAACCCGAAGACCGCCCGGCGGCCGGTTTTGCAGTTTGCGGTCAAATATCGGCCCGTTGTAACAATGTGGCGGCCGCGACCGTAGAAATGGCTGGAGCGCATCGATTGTCCACGACAGCTCGAGATCAGATCTGGAGTGACCAGATGCGCGCCGCCATTGCGGGTGATGAGGCGGCCTATCGCAGTTTGCTGGCTGCGCTGGCGCCCGTGATCCGATCGGCTTGCCGCGGCGGCTTCTCCCGTTTCGGCGCGCAACCGAACGACGTGGAGGACGTGGTGCAGGAAACCCTGCTGGCGATACACCTGAAGCGGCACACCTGGCAGCAGAGTGAGCCGCTGACGCCGTGGGTTCTTGCCATCGCTCGCAACAAGCTGATCGATCATCTGCGCCGTGGCGGCCGCGCCGTGAAAGTGCCGATCGACGACGTGATCGATACGCTCGAAGCCGAGACGCCCGAGCAGCCGCTCGACGGCCAGGAAGTGGCGCTGATGCTTCAGACGCTGCCGGACCGCCAGCGATCGATCGTTCAGGCCATCACGCTGGAGGGGCAGCCGATCAAGGATGTCGCGAACCGTCTGAACATGAAGGAAGTCGCCGTGCGCGTCGCCTTGCATCGCAGTCTCAAGGCGATGGCGCAGGTCTACCGGAGCAAGCTGTCGTGAAGACGAACGATTTCATCAAGGCCCTGGCGGCCGACACGCCGATGCGCCAATGGCCGCTGGCGACGGCATTCGCCGCGGCGCTGGCTGTAGGGGTCGCCGTGGCGATCGCGGTTTTTCAGTCGCGATGGGGCGTCCGCGCGGGCGCCATGGAGTCGCTCGGTACCGTCCGCTTCCCGTTCAAGTTCGTCGTGACGCTGGCGCTGACGCTGCCTGCGCTGTTCGCCGTCTGGCGCCTGTCCCGGCCGAACGGCCGGCTCGGCGGTCTTTCGATTGCCTTGCTTGGCGCGCCAGTTCTGCTAGCCGCCGGCGTAGCGCTGGAGCTTATCGATGTTCCCTCCGAACTCTGGGCCGAGCGCCTCGTCGGACGCAATTCCGCGCCGTGCCTCTATCTCATCCCCTTGATCGCGCTGGGACCGCTGGCGGCGATGACGTGGGTGCTGCGCTATGGCGCCGTCACGCAGCCGCGACTTGCGGCCCTGGCGGCCGGGCTTGCGGCGGCCGGTATCGGCGCCACGCTCTACGCAGCTCACTGCACCGACGACAGCCCGTTGTTCGTGGCGCCCTGGTACACCATCGCAACCGCGATCGTTTGCACGGTAAGCTTGGCGATCGCGCCACGCCTGTTGCGCTGGTAACGGCTCTCGACGGCCGCTAAGTGATTGAGTTGGAATAAAATTCCAGCGCCGGCCCAAAGCATTTGCACAAAGATAGTAGAACGCGCGGATTTG
>JAKAXS010000164.1 GCA_021816505.1 Pseudomonadota bacterium | reverse complement strand
AGATGCTGCAGAAGGGCTAGCGGGCGCTTGGGCGTTCAGCGGCTCACCTAGAACTCCTGGATGGCCGCCTCAAGGGCGGCCATGACGTGGAGAGGGACGCGCGACCTCCCCGTCAAGGGGAGGTGAAGAAGCGTTGCGCGCGTTTGCAGCTGCGGCGACTGCCCATAGACGACATCACCACGTGCACAACGGAATCCCCCTCCCCCTGGCGGGGAGGGGTTAGGGGTGGGGGGATGAGGCGTGCGCGATCAGCTTTTTCGGAGGCAACCGTGCCGCTGCGCGCGCTAAACCGCGCGGCTGAACAGAGGCCGTTCTCCAAGATCCTCACCCCACCCGCGCTCCGAGCGACCTCCCCGTCAAGGGGAGGTGAAGAGGCCGGATGCATCGCGTTGTGCCGTCGAAGGGAGGCGTAGAGGTGAAAGAGGCGGTAGCGCGCTACGCGGCGGCTTCGGTGACGCCGAGGTAGGCGTCGAAGGCGGCCCAGAAGCGTTGGCGGATGGCGTCGGTCTCGTGGAGAATTTCGTGGCGCGCGCCGGGTAACAGAATGTGCGTGCCGATCTTCAGGCGAACGCCGAACTCCTCGATCGCGCGCGTCGACACGATGCGGTCGTTTCCGGCGGCCAGCAGCAGCATCGGCACCTCGCAGCGCGCGGCGTAGCCGTCGGCCTGGAGCTTGCCGGTTGCGCGATAGGCAGCACGAAGCCAGCCGATCGTCGCCGAGCCGAGGCCCAGTTGAGGCGCCACCTCCAGCACCGACTTGTTGCGGGCGAAGCGTTCGCGGTCCGAGGTCAACTCGTTCTCGTCAAAGCTTTGACGCTCGGCCGGGAGATCTTTGCCGCCTGGCACGTACGCTGAGCCGAAGCCGACGAGACACGCGGTTTCGGCGAACGTGCGGACGGCCCATACCGGATAGCCGGCCTTGCGATCGTCGATGGCAATCATCGGGGCCGATAGGACCATGCGCTCGAACCACGAGCCGCGACGGCCGGCGTTGCGCAGCATGATGGCGCCACCCATCGAATGCGCGAGCGCGATGAACGGCGGCGGACAGTCCGGCAGGACGACGTCCTTCATGAAGCGCGAGAGGTCTTTGTCGAACTCCGCGAAGTCCCAGACGTGGCCCTTGGACGGGTTCGGCAACGGACGCGCCGAGCCCCCCTGCCCGCGCCAGTCGATCGTCGCCACGGCGAAACCGCGGCGGCGAAGATCGGAAATCACCTCGAAGTACTTTTCGATGTATTCGCCGCGGCCCTGGAAGAGGCAGACGGTGCCGCGCCTCGGACCGCGCGTGGCACCCCAGCGCGCGAAGCGCAACATGGCCCCGTCAAAGCCCGGCATCTCGCCGACGAACGCGCCACCTGGGACCGGGTTTTTCGCAAGCGAAACTAAATCCATCATCGCGTTTCTTAGCCCCGCACGCGGACACAGCATGGCCGCGGCCGTGATTCCCTCGATGCAAGGTATCACGGCGCGCGGCCACGCTATAGAATCGTCGCTGTTTTAGTAGCGGTAGTCGCGATCCCGCGGACGGTATTCGCCATAGACGCCGTCGCGTGACTTGCGGGCGTCGATGATGTCGCCGTTGCAGCGATCGACCTTGAGGTCATAGAGGCGTCCGTCCGGCCGCTCGGCCGTCAGGAACACTTTGCTGCCGCGCGCTTCGATGCGCTGGATATCACGCCAGCCGTCATCGCGCAGGCGATCACGGATCGCGTGACGCGGAAGGCACCCGCGACGGTCGTCCCAAGTGCCTTCGAAGCGATCGTCGCGATGGGTGGTGACGCGCTCCGTGTAGCGTTCGGTTTTGCTGTAGCTGTAGTCCTCCGGATAATCGAGATCCGCAGCAGCCAGGGGCGCCGCCCCGGCCATGGTGATCGCGGCAAATGCAGTTGCCGCCAACGCACGCGCTGACATCGGTAGTCCTCCTCAAAGTGTTGTCGCGAACCGTGCCAACCCATCACGTCGCGAAGCGGAACCGATCGTGGTCCCGCAGACATGAACGGTGGATGAAGGGATTCGGTTTCACGTTGCGGCACAGGGACTTGTGGCCGGCATGCATCGCGGCGGCATGATGGCAACCACGCAAAAACCGTGCCTTCGCCTTCATTTTGATCCGACGTGACTGGGTAGAACGGCCGTGATGTGATTTTCCGCATTCGTTTTGCGGAGGATACATCCGTGTTGTTGGATCACGTGGCGGGAAGCGCTGGTCGCGTTTCGCGCTTCGTTCGTTGTCTCAAGCGGATCAAAGCTTCTCAGAAATGCCCCCACCCTCACGTCATGGCCGGGCTTGACCCGGCCATCCAGGGCCACGGTTTCCAACGTCTCATCTGTGGCTCTGGATGGCCGCCTCGGAGGGCGGCCATGACGTGGGGGGAGGGTGAGACGTATCAGAAATGGCGCGGCGCATGGGGGTGGCATCGGCGCATTGACGGCCTCGGCTCAGCCGCCTCTTGAAACGGCGATGGCGGCCCCTAAATCCATCTTCGCGCACGCCCAAATGGGGTGCGCGATCAGCCGGTCCGGCCCCGCAAGGGCGGACCAATCACATGTCGCTCATCATGGAGGATATGTTCCCATGCGACACGTCGACTTTGCTCCCCTCTATCGCTCCACCATCGGCTTTGATCGCCTTGCCCAGCTGTTCGACAGCGCGGCCGGCTTTGAAAGCGAAGGCGGATATCCGCCGTACAATATCGAGCGCGTTGCCGATAACGAGTATCGCATCACGATGGCCGTCGCCGGCTTTGCCGAAGACGAGATCAATATCGAGGTGAAGGACACGTCGCTATCGGTGAAGGGCGAGAAGAAGCCCGAGGATGGCGAGCGCCAGTATCTTCATCGCGGCATCGCCGCCCGCTCGTTCGAGCGCCGCTTCCAGCTTGCAGACTTCGTCGAGGTGAAAGGTGCCAGC
Organism: Pseudomonadota bacterium; assembly: GCA_021816505.1. GTDB lineage: Bacteria > Pseudomonadota > Alphaproteobacteria > Rhizobiales > Hyphomicrobiaceae > JAKAXS01. The sequence continues at coordinate 3,719 of JAKAXS010000164.1, read as the reverse complement.
CTCAAGGACGGCATTCTCAGCGTCGACCTGCAGCGCAATCTGCCCGAGCGCATGAAGCCGCGCACGATCGCCATCAGCCCGGGCAACACGCAGGCGAAGCAGCTCGCCAACTAAAACGCCCGGCTGAACTCCCAGCGCGTTTACGTTAATGCGCGGGCGGCGGCTTTAGAGCTGCCGCCCGCTGTCGCATCGCCGCACTGATGCCGCAAAGCACCTTGGGCCGCCTGGAAAAATCTGCGAAATTCGCTGAAAGGTCAGCAATCCTGTCCTTTATGCGCGACGGTGCGGGACCGTTGCGGCGCAATGCTATTCGCAAAACTGCTGCCGCATCAAACACATACGCCACCTCCTTGCGCGAACTTACGGCATCTTTGAGGTCGACGATGAGTGATAACCGGCAGGGCATGACGGTCTATGAGCGTCCGGAGGCGGAAGGCTTGTTCGATCCGGCATTCGAGCGCGACGCGTGCGGCGTCGGCTTCATCGCCGATATGAAAGGCCGCCAGTCGCATCAGATCGTCTCGGATGCCCTGCACATTCTCGAAAACCTCGAGCATCGCGGTGCCGTGGGCGCCGATCCGCTCTCGGGCGATGGCGCCGGCATTCTGATTCAGATTCCGCATGCCTTCCTGAGCGCGGAGTGCAAGGCGCTCGGATTCGCGCTGCCTGAGCCGAACCACTACGCAGTCGGCCATTGCTTCATGCCGCAGGACGAACGCTTGCGCGCGCACTGCGAGACGGTGTGGGCGCGCGTCCTGCGCGAAGAAGGCTTGCCGTTGCTGGGCTGGCGGTCCGTTCCCGTCGACAGCTCGACGATGTCGGAACTCGTCATGGCGACGGAGCCGGTGCACCGCCACATCTTCATCGGCCGGCCGAAGGGCATGAGTCAGGACGACTTCGAGCGTAAGCTGTTCCTGGCGCGCAAGGTCGTCTCCAACGTCGTTCACAACGCCTACAAGGGCCGCGATATCGGCCACTACACGGTGAGCCTGTCGTCGCGCACGCTGGTCTACAAGGGGATGTTCCTCTCGTACCAGGTGAAGGCGTACTACAAGGACCTGTCGGACCCGCGCTGCATTTCCGCGCTCGCGCTGGTGCACCAGCGCTTCTCCACGAACACGTTCCCCTCGTGGAAGCTGGCACATCCCTATCGCATGGTGGCGCACAACGGCGAGATCAACACGCTGCGCGGCAACGTCAACTGGATGGCGGCGCGGCAGGCCTCGGTATCGTCACCCTTCTACGGCGACGACATCTCGAAGCTGTGGCCGATCTCCTACGAGGGGCAGTCCGACACCGCGTGCTTCGACAACGCGCTCGAATTCCTGGTGATGGGCGGCTACTCGCTGTCGCACGCCGCGATGATGCTGATCCCCGAGGCGTGGGCCGGCAATCCGCAGATGGATGCCAACCGGCGTGCCTTCTACGAGTATCACGCATGCCTGATGGAGCCGTGGGACGGCCCTGCCGCCATGGCCTTCACCGACGGCCGGCAGATCGGCGCCACGCTGGACCGCAACGGCCTGCGCCCTGCGCGCTATCTCGTGACGCGTGACGACAAGGTGATCATGTCGTCGGAATCCGGCGTGCTGCCGGTGGCGGAAGAGAACATCGTCCGCAAGTGGCGCCTGCAGCCCGGCAAGATGTTGCTGATCGACCTGGAGAAGGGCCGCATCATCTCCGACGAGGAGCTGAAGGCGGAAATCACGGCGCTGCATCCCTACGACAACTGGGTGAAGCGCACGCAGATCATGGTCTCCGACCTGCCGCTCGCCAAGAAATCCACCGTGCGCAAATCGAACGTGTCGCTGCTCGATATGCAACAGGCATTCGGCTACTCGCAGGAAAGCCTGAAGCTGCTGATGACGCCGATGGCGTCGACGGGCATGGAAGCCATCGGCTCGATGGGCACGGACACGCCGATCTCGGCGCTGTCGTCGAAGTCGAAGCTGCTGCACACCTACTTCAAGCAGAACTTCGCGCAGGTGACGAACCCGCCGATCGACTCGATCCGCGAAGAGCTCGTCATGAGCCTCGTGTCGTTCATCGGTCCGCGCCCGAACATCCTCGATCTGGAAGGCACCTCGAAGGTGAAGCGGCTGGAAGTGGTCCAGCCGATCCTGACGAACGAGGATCTGGAACGCATCCGCCAGATCGGCGAGGTGAAGGACAACCACTTCTCGTCCATCACGCTCGACATGACCTACCCCGCCGAGCGTGGCCCATCGGGCATGGGGCCGGCGCTCGACTGCGTGTGCGCGGAGGCCGAAGAGGCCGTGCGCTCGCAGGACTACAACATCATCATCCTGTCCGACCGCGCATGCGGCCCCGATCGCATTGCGATCCCGTCGCTGCTGGCGACGTCGGCCGTGCATCACCACCTGATCAAGCAGGGGCTGCGGACGTCGGTCGGTCTCGTGGTGGAGACGGGCGAGGCCAACGAGGTGCATCAGTTCTGCACGCTCGCCGGCTACGGCGCGGAGGCGATCAATCCGTATCTCGCGTTCGAAACGCTGGAGCAGATGGCGCCGGAGCTGGGCGACAATCTCGATCCGCAAGACGTGAAGAAGAAGTACATCAAGGCCATCGGCAAGGCGATCCTGAAGGTGATGGCCAAGATGGGCATCTCCACCTATCAGTCGTACTGCGGCGCGCAGATCTTCGATGCCGTCGGCCTGAAGACGAGCTTCGTGAAGAAGTACTTCACCGGAACGCACACCCAGATCGAGGGCGTGGGCCTGCGCGAGATCGCGCGTGAGACGGTGGAACGGCACACGGCTGCGTTCGGCAACGTGCCGGTGCTGGCGAATTCGCTCGAAGTCGGCGGCGAATATGCCTTCCGCATTCGCGGCGAAGCCCACATGTGGCGGCCCGGCGTCGTGGCCGACCTGCAGCACGCCGTGCGCGCGACCGACAACGACGATGCGAAGAGCGGCAAGGTTCCGCAGAAGTTCCGCGATTTCTCGAAGGCGATCGACGACCAGTCCGAGCAGCTGATGACGATGCGCGGCATGTTCCGCCTTCGCTCGGCCGAAGAGATGGGCCGCGAGGCCGTGCCCCTCGACGAGGTGGAGCCGGCGGCAAACATCGTGAAGCGGTTTGCCACGGGTGCGATGAGCTACGGCTCGATCTCGCGCGAGGCCCACACCACGCTGGCGGTGGCGATGAACCGCATCGGCGGCAAGTCGAACACCGGCGAGGGCGGCGAGGAGGCCGATCGCTACAAGCCGATGGCGAACGGCGACAGCATGCGCTCAGCGATCAAGCAGGTGGCGTCCGGGCGCTTCGGCGTGACGACGGAGTACCTCGTCAACTCCGACATGATCCAGATCAAGATGGCGCAGGGTGCCAAGCCCGGCGAGGGCGGACAGCTGCCCGGCCATAAGGTGGATGCGACGATCGCCAAGGTCCGGCACTCGACGCCGGGCGTGGGCCTGATTTCGCCGCCGCCGCATCACGACATCTATTCGATCGAAGACCTCGCACAGCTGATCTTCGACCTGAAGAACACGAACCCCGCCGCCGCCGTTTCGGTGAAGCTCGTTTCAGAAATCGGCGTGGGCACTGTTGCCGCCGGCGTCGCCAAGGCGCGCGCGGATCACGTGACGATCTCGGGCTTCGAAGGCGGCACGGGCGCCTCGCCGCTGACGTCGATCAAGCATGCGGGTTCGCCGTGGGAGATCGGCCTGGCCGAGACGCACCAGACGCTGGTGATCAAC
>JAKAXS010000163.1 GCA_021816505.1 Pseudomonadota bacterium | reverse complement strand
CGTCGCGGTCGAGGCAACGGAAGTCGAGCCCATCGACCGCATGGCCTTCCTGTTCATGGTGCGGCAAAGCCCCGACTTCGCGCTGGAAGTCATGAGCGTTCTGGCCACGCGCATCCGCCGCATGAACGAGCAGCTTTGATTTGCAGGCCTAGAGCCTGATCGTTCGAGACGCGAGCAATTCTGCTCGCGTCGAGGACGTGAATCGGAGTCTCAAACAAAGAGCTAGAGCACAGTCGCGCCGAACAAGCCGTTCCAACACGAGCGAACGTGCTCTAGTTCGGGATGTCCTTCCCGCTCGGCACCACCACCGCGAAGATGTCCGACAGCGCGGTCAGGCTGGCGTTGTGCAAGACATCCGCTGGGATCTCGCCGCCGGTCGGATTGGCCAGCGTCCGCGTCGCCGTGGCATTCGCCACGACGGTGTTCGCGTACCCGAGATTGAAGGCCGCCCGCGCCGTGGAGTTGACGCACACGTGGGTCATGAAGCCCGTGAGAATGAGGTTCTTGATGCCCAGCTTGTCGAGTTCCTGCTTCAGGTCCGTTTTCTCGAACGAGCTTGGGTAATTCTTGGTGATCACCACTTCGCCGGCCTGGGGCGCTACCACGTCGGCGATCTGCCCGATGGGCGCGCTTGTGTCGTAGGGCGTGCCGGCTCCGGCTTCGTGCATGATGTGAATGACAGGACGTCCCGCCGCGCGGAACCGTGCCAGCAGATCAGCCGCTTCCTTCAACGCCGGCTCGACGCCTGTCAGCTGCATCACACCTTCGCGATACGTTTGCTGGCAATCGATCAGGACGAGAGCGCTGTCGGAAATCGCCGAGGGGTTTGGGGTCATTCCGGTAATCTGCCGCAGCGTCGGGCTCGCCATGATTGTCTCCTCCACGTGTTGTGATTGAGCGAGAAAGTGCGCCAAAGGCCGCGCGCGGGCAAGCCATCCCGCATTCGACTTTTTGACAGACGCGGCCAGTCTTTCGAAAGGGGGCTATCAATAGTGGGGCGGTGGCGGTTCCGATCGCGGATCGGCGATGAGGCTTGCCGCCCGGGCGTGGTCTTCGAGCAATTGCAACTTGCTTCGCAGCGCGTCGATCACGCGCCACTGCTCGGTCACCACCGCGTTCAGTTCTTCGATCGTGCGATCCTGGAACGCGATGCGCACCTCCAGCTTGTCGATGCGCTCGCTGACGTCGTCACTGACGCTCATCTGTACCCAAGTCTCCAAATGATTAAGCCATGCTTTACCAGTAGAAAATAACCAACGCATCAAGCAAATGGCGACAAGTGTGCAATCCGATCGTTCAATAGCTTTTCCCGATGTCGGGTTTACTTCGAATATTTCGGAGAACGTCCATGTCGAAACCTGCCGTGCGTAATGTCATTCTCGCTGTTGCTGCAACTTTTACATTGGCCTTGCCGAGCGCCGCACAAGCTGGCGGCCGGCACGACGACTGCCTCCACAAAGTTTTCCGCGACGTGGATCATTCGGTGACCCGCGTCGTCCACCACACCGGCCGCGTGTTGAAGGACATGTTCCGCTGGTGTGACCGCCGCGGTTGATCCTGAGCAACCACTTCCTCCAAAGGCGTGCGACCAACGGCCAGCCCCCGGAACTGGCCGTTGCTATTGCCGGACGGCCTTCTCGAGGTTGAGCGCCTGATTTATCCCACGTGCTTTGTCGAGACCGCGCACGCCGCGAAGATCGGCGCCGTCGAAGTTCGTGCCGGTGACGTCGGCCCCCGTCAGGTCGGCGCCGGACAGGTCAGCCTTCGAGAAGTCGGCGTTCGACAGATCGGCTTCCGTCAGATCGGCCCCCGCCAGAACCGAGAAGTGCACCAGGATGCGGCTGAGGTTGGCGCGGATCATCTTCGCGCCTGAAAAGTCGCAGGAGCGAAACGCCGTTCGTCGCGACACGGATATCGTCGTGTCGCCGAAGCGCTTGGAATGGGGACTGAAGTCCGCATCCGTCAGGTCCGCGCCGCGGAAGTCGACGCGCCAGTATTCGCCGTTGACGCGAAATTTAGTGAGGTTCGCTCCTGTGAACCGCGGTGCCTCGTGCGTCGCGTTGCCCAATGTCAGATAGGCGGCCGGAACCAGCATCGTCGCGCCGGACAGGTTGGCGCCTGAAAAGTCCGCGCGAATGATCGTCGTGCGGTCGAGGCGCGCACCGACCAGGTTCACGCCCTTCAGGTTCGCCCCTGTCATGTCCGTGCCGAACAGGTCGGCATGGGTCATCCGGGCGCCCTTGAAGTCGAGGCCGGAGAGATCGAGATAGCTGAGGTTCTTGTTGGAGTAATCGAGCGGCTCCGCCGTCGTCGTCTTGTAAAGCGCCGCCGTCAGCTCCCGCGCCGTCACGTCGGCGGCACGAGCGTCCATCACGCCCGCCGTGATCGGCAGGGCCGCCGCAATGACAAAGCTGAACAGCGACGTGCGCATTCGCGTGATCCTGAAGCCTAGCTCCGTCCATTCAGTCATGGCCCGCCATTCAGTCATGGCTGGGGCGGCATCGCAAGGGCCTGGGCGTTACGTCGACCGCCCATAACCGCCACCTGTCGGCGTTTCGATGGCGAGTGCGTCTCCGGCATCCACAGTAAACTGGGCACTGCCCGGCAAGGTTTCCACCTGTCCCTTATCGCGCCGCACACCATTCCGGCCGCATTCGCCAGCCTCGCCGCCGTCGAGCCCGAAAGGCGGCACCGCGCGCGAGCCGGACAGGATTGCCGCGTCCATCGGCTCAAGGAAGCGGATCACACGGCGCGTGCCGTCGCCACTGTTCCAGCGCCCCTTGCCGCCCGAACCACGGCGGATGGAGAATTCGTCCAACACCACCGGGTAGCGCAGCTCGAGGATCTCGGGGTCAGTCAGCCGCGTGTTCGTCATGTGCACGTGGACGCCGGCCACGCCGTCGAAGCCCGGACCGGCCGGCGAGCCGGAACAGATCGTCTCGTAATACTGAACGCGGTCGTTGCCGAACGTGAGGTTGTTCATGGTGCCTTGCGCCGATCCGAGCGCACCGAGCGCGGCGAACAACACGTTGGTGACGACCTGGCTGACCTCTACGTTGCCGGCGACCACGGCCGCCGGATAAGTCGGCTTCAACAGCGACCCGTCCGGTACCACGATCTTCAACGGCCGCAGACATCCCGCGTTGAGTGGAATGGCCTCGTCCACCATCACGCGAAAGACATAGAGTACCGCCGCGCGCGTCACCGGCTCGGGAGCATTGAAGTTCGTCGGCTGCTGCGCGCTGGTGCCGGTAAAGTCGATCGTGGCCGACCGCGCCGCGCGATCGACGGTAATCGCCACCTCCACGGCCCAGCCGCCATCAGTCTCGACGCGGAACCGGCCGTCCTCCAGCCGCGCGATCAGGCGTCGTACGCTCTCCTCGGCATTGTCCTGCACATGGCCCATGTAGGCCCGCACGACATCAAGGCCGAACTGCGCGATCAGTGTCTCCAACTCCGCGGCACCGCGCGCGTTGGCGGCCACCTGCGCTTTCAGGTCCCCGATGTTCTGCTGCGGGTTTCGCGCCGGATACGTGGCGCCTGTCAACAGCGCCAGCGTTTCCGCCTCGCGGAACCGGCCATTCTCGACAAGAACGAAATTGTCGATCAGCACGCCTTCCTCGTCGATCCGCGTCGCGCGCGGGCTCATCGATCCGGGCGCAATGCCGCCGATGTCGGCGTGATGCCCGCGGCTGGCGACGAAGAACAGAATTTCTCGGCTATCGCCGGAGAACACCGGCGTCACCACCGTGATGTCCGGCAGATGCGTGCCGCCGTTGTAAGGCGCGTTCAGCATGTAGACGTCACCCGGCTTCATGTCGCCGGCACGTTCGCGAATGATCGTTTCGACCGAGCTGTCCATCGAGCCCAGATGCACCGGCACGTGCGGCGCATTGGCGACGAGCGCGCCCGCGGCATCGAATACGGCGCACGAGAAGTCGAGCCGCTCCTTGATATTGACCGACTGCGCCGTCAGCCGCAGCGCCTCGCCCATCTGTTCGGCCACGGCCATGAACAGGTTGTTGAACACCTCCAGCAGCACCGGGTCGGCTTTCGTGGAGACAAGCTCGCGTCGCCTCGGCGTCGCGCGCGTCAGGACGAGATCGTTGTTGCGCGAGACCGCGAGCGACCAACCGTCCTCTACCACCACGGTCTGATGCGGTTCGATCACCAGGGCCGGCCCGTTCAGGCGCGCGCCGGGCCGCAGCTCTCGCCGCAAGGTGATTGGGGCGTCATGCCAGGCTCCGCGCGCGTAGAACCGGGTTCGGCGCGACTCTGCGACGGCGGCGTCAGAGTGGTCGGCCTGCCGGTCATCCGCTGTGTGGCGCTCCATTTCCGCACCGCCGCCTACGGCCTCAACCTCCAGCGTCGCTGCGATGATGCGTTTTTGAGGCGATACGAAGCCAAAGCGCCGGCAGTGGCCGTCCTCGAAATCGCGGCGCATGAAATCGATCTCGGAGTGCAGAACCGGCACGGCCGAGTCGCTGCCTTCGTAACGCAGGTGCACCCACGTCGTGATCGCGATGCCGTCGTGCTCGACGCCTTGATCCAGCAGTTCCTCGGTCACGTCGTTGCCAAGCGTCCAGGCACGGCTCTCGATTTGCTGCAGGCTGGCTGCGTCCAGTGGCAGCTCCAGCGATTGCTCCCGGCTCGCGCGCAGCGGTGCCAGGCCCATGCCGTAGGCCGACAGCAAGCCGGACAGAGGATGGATCAGCACCGTTTCCATGCCCAGCGTATCCGCGATCAGGCACGCATGTTGTCCACCCGCAGAGCCGAAGCACTGCAGCGCATAGGTCGTCACGTCGTAGCCGCGTTCGACCGAGATCTTCTTGATCGCATTGGCCATGTTCTCGACGGCGATGCGGATCGCCCCATCGGCCACGTCTTCAGGCGAACGTCCGTCTCCGATCGCGGTGGCCAAGCCCGCAAACGCATCGCGCACCCGCGCCAGATCGAGCGGCTGATCGCCACCGGCCCCGAAGATGGCGGGAAAGAACTCCGGCGAGATCTTGCCCAGCATCAGGTTGGCATCCGTCACGGTCAGCGGGCCGCCGCGCCGATAGCTCAACGGACCCGGATTGGAGCCTGCGCTCTCCGGCCCGACCTTCAGGCGTGCGCCATCGAACGAGATGACGGAGCCGCCACCGGCCGCCACGGTGTGGATCGACAGCATCGGCACCGTCAGCCGCACGCCGGCCACCTGCGTCTCGAGCGTGCGCTCGTAGGTGCCGGCGAAGTGTGAGACGTCGGTGGACGTGCCGCCCATGTCGAAGCCGATCACGCGGTCGAAGCCCGCGCGCTGCGCCGTCTCCGCCATGCCGACGATGCCGCCGGCCGGCCCCGACAGAATGGCATCGCGACCTTGGAACAGCCGTCCGGACTTGAGGCCGCCGGACGATGCCATGAACAGCAGCGATGGCGCGTCACCCACCGTCTCGTCGGCCGACAGCGCACTTGAGACACGGTCGACGTAGCGCCGCAGCACCGGCGACAAATAGGCATCCGCGACCGTGGTATCGCCGCGGCTGACGAGCTTGATCAGCGGTGAGACCTCATGGCTCACCGACACCTGCTCAAACCCAGCGGCCTGCGCCAGCCGTGCGGCCTGCCGCTCATGTTCGGGAAACGCGTAGCCGTGCATGAATACGATCGCCACGGCCGTCAGTCCGGTGGCACGCGCGTCGCGCAGATCGGCCTCCAGCCGCGCCGTATCGAGCGGCCGCTCCACCGTTCCGTCGGCCCGCACACGTTCGTCGGCTTCGATGACGCGCGAATACAGCATCTCCGGCTTCACGATCTGCCGCGCGAAGATGTCCGGCCGGGCCTGCGTGCCGATCTCCAGCTGATCGCCGAGCCCGCGCGTAATGACCAGAACGGTGGCGGCGCCCTTGCGTTCCAGCAGCGCGTTGGTCGCGACTGTCGTGCCCATCTTCACCGCGCCGATGCGGTCGGCAGGAATGGTGGCCCCGGAAGCGACGCCTAGGAACTGGCGGATGGCCTCCAGCGCGGCGTCGTCATAGGCGCCGGGGTTTTCCGAAAGCAGCTTGCGGGGATGGAGCCGGCCGTCCGGGTCGCGCGCCACGACGTCCGTGAACGTGCCCCCGCGGTCGATCCAGAATTGCCATTTGCCGCTCATGACCGCCGCTCGCACACGACGGCGGCGCGTGTGCCATGCGCGCTAAGCGGGCGCATCGGCCGGGAGAGCCAGCGCTTCGCCGGTCGGGCGCCCGTCGCGCGGCGCGCCGAGCCGGATGATTTCCCATTCCAGCGTCACGCCGGAGTTGGCTTTCACCCGCGCGCGCACCGTTTCGCCGAGGCGTTCGACGTCTTCACCCGTGGCGCCCTTGTCGTTGATCAGGAAGTTGCAGTGCATCTCCGAAACCTTCGCACCGCCGACGCGGAAACCACGGCAGCCCGCGCCGTCCACCAGCTTCCACGCGCTGTGCCCCGGAGGGTTCTTGAAGGTGGAGCCGCCGGTGCGCTCCTTGATCGGCTGGTTCTGCTCGCGATACTCGGCGACTTCGTCCATCGCCTTCAGGATGTCGGCCGGCTCTCCGGCCTCGCCTTGAAATGTTGCCTGCGTGAAGATCCAGTCCGCCGGCACGCCCGCGTGACGATACGTGAAACCCATGTCCGCCAGTGACAGAACGTGGATGTTGCCCTG
>JAKAXS010000162.1 GCA_021816505.1 Pseudomonadota bacterium | reverse complement strand
CCGATCTGACGCCAAGCGCGTTTCGGCGGACGGCGCGCCCGACCGGTGGGAAATCTTCACGCATGGCGGACGCAAGCCCACGGGGCTCGACGCAATCGAATTCGCGCGCGAGGTCGTATCGCTGGGGGCCGGCGAGTTGCTGCTGACGTCGATGGACCGCGACGGCACCAAGGCCGGCTTCGACATCGCGTTGACGCGCACCATTGCCGATGCCGTTTCGGTTCCCGTCATCGCATCCGGCGGCGTGGGAAACCTGGATCATCTGGTGGCCGGTGTGCGCGATGGCCACGCCAGTGCGGTTCTAGCGGCGTCCATCTTCCATTTCGGAACCTACACGATCGGCGAGGCGAAGGCGCACATGGCGGCCGCCGGCGTACGCGTGCGCCTGGACGAGTAGTTTCTGTTCTCCGCCTCGTTACGCGCCTAGTGATCGCCGCCGGACCGCGATTGCGGAGGCCGACAATCGCTCGGCGACTGACCGTATGCTTCCTTGAAGCGGCGGCCGAAGTGGGACGAGTCCGAAAAGCCCCATGACAACGCTATGTCCGTGATGGTGCGATGGGCATGCGCCGGATCTTCCAGGAGCTTGCGACATCGCTCCAGCCGCCGCTGAAGAATGTAACGGCCGACCGACGACCCCTGCTCCGACAACAGCGAACTCGCGTAGCGCACGCTGATGCCGGCCTGTTTGGCCACCCGATCCGCGGTCAGATCCGGATCGCCGAGGTTGGCTTCGATTGCGGACTGCAAGGACACGAGGGCGACTTCGCGTGCGGCCGAGAATTTCGGCCGGCACTCGCGTTCCGCCAACAGAGCCATCGCCACGAGATCGAGCGTCAGCTCGGCGATACGCGCTTCCTCGGGCCCCGCCGCCAGCGGCAACCGGTCCGGCAGCAACGCAAGAAATCCACCAGCCAATCCCCCGATGTTGCTCTGGCCCGAGATCGGAATGGCAGTCAGGCCGATCGTAGGGCCGACACGCTGCTCGAGAAGGCGATGGGGCACGCGCAGGATGATCAGCTTGGTGGGTTCGTGAAGCCGTATTGCGTAGGGCCGTTGCGACTCCAGAAGGGTAAAGTCACCCGGGCCGCCTGCTCCCTCACGTCCGTCCTGGCCCCAGCTCGCGCGTCCCGACGCGACGAGGCAGATGAACACGTTGTGCTCGATGTCCTTGGCGATATCGCCAGGGGTGCGCGTGAATTCGATCGCGTCGCTCTCGAGCACCGAAACGCCGACATCACCCAGACCGGCCACGGACAGCGATGCGTTGAAGGCGACCGCGTGTTTCAAATTGCAGTGGTGAACGGCATAGGTGCGATTTGCAACATCGTACCAACTTGAAAGCCGATCTCGCGGGTGAAAATCCAGTGCGGAAAAAATTGTTCTCATGACGCTCCTGGCCCTGCCGGATTGTTCCAGCGTTTGTGCCGTCTCAAACGAGCGGCTCCAACCTCAAGCGATTAGTCTTAAACAATGCAATATCGAGTCTCTCGTTAATCGTACAGAGCACACTCGTTGTATTTCGCGAAAACCCACAGAACCTTAAGTTGGTGCCATGGAGATTATCCGGAAATTAGAAAAGCCAGTTTTTGAAACACGTCCCTTGTACCTTCAGATATTTGACAGACTGCTGGACTACATCGCCGACGGAACGTGGAAGAGCGGGGCGATGGTGCCCAACGAGATCGAACTGGCGCGCACGTTCGGCGTCAGCGTAGGCACGATGCGAAAAGCCTTGCAGGCCTTAAGCGAACGCGGACTGCTGACACGGCGGCAGGGCCGCGGAACATATGTTAGCGAAATGCCCTCGGGCGAGTCGCCGTCACTGGACAATTTGCGCACGCGCCGGATGGACGCACTCACCTGGGAGATCAAAAGCATTCAGGTGACGTCCGGATTGGCCGACGATGACGAACAGCGCGCCTTGTCGTTGACTGACGGAACATCGGTCGTTCGCATTCGTAAAGTTCTGGCTGATACCGCGAACGATACGCACGTTCTGGAGTACTGCCGTTATCCGAGCCAGAGATTTGAGAATCTTGAGAAGGATACTGCGGCTCACACGATGCCTTTAGGCGCGCTTGCCCGGCGTTACGGCCTTTTGGCGGCGCCCGCGTCCGAACAACTCGAACTTCATTTGGCAGATGGTAAGCAGGCAAAACTACTGGAAGTAACGCAAGGCGCGCCTTTGTTGCAACTTACACGTATTGTCACGTGTTTCGATCACGTACCCATTGAATTTCGCGTCGCGTTTTGCCGTCTTGGAGCAAATGCAATTTATGCGTATCAATTGCGCTAACTTGTAATGAAGTTTCGCAGTCTGATGTCCTTTGAAGGATATCTTTTGTCTATTTGATCTGCGCAAGCGCTTGAAGGATTCGCGCCCAGCTTCTAGCGCCCTTTTTAAAGGACGACACGTTGTATTTCTCGTTGGGAGAGTGGATGCGGTCATCGTCCAGGCCGTAGCCGACCAGTAGGCTGTCCATGCCCAGAACGTCCTTGAACGACGCGACGATGGGGATCGATCCGCCGCAACCCATCAGCACGGCGGGCCGCTGCCATTCTTCTGCCAGCGCGTCCGCCGCCGCCTTGACGGCAGGCGCTGTCGTGTCGAAGCCGATGGCGGCGCTGCCGCGAACGCCGATGAACTCGGCCGTGCAGTCGGCCGGGAGGGCTGCCGATACGAAATCGTGGACGGCGGCAATGACCTTGTCGGGGTCCTGTCCCGGCACGAGGCGGCAGGTAATTTTCACGGATGCTTTCGACGGGATGACCGTTTTCGACCCCGCGCCCTGGTAGCCTCCCGTGACGCCGTTGAATTCGATCGTCGGTCGCGACCAGAGCTGCTCGATGATCGTGCATCCCTTTTCGCCGGCGGGCGCCTTCAGGCCGACCGACGCAAGAAACGGCGCTCCAGCGGCCTCCAGCGAGGCCCACTGCTCCGCCTGCTGCACCGAGGGTGAGACGATGCCGTCGTAAAAACCGGGGATGAGGATGCGGCCGTCGTCGTCATGCATGGCCGCCATGATTCGAGCCAGCGCCCGAATCGGGTTCATGGCCGGACCGCCGTACATGCCCGAGTGCAGATCGCGCGACGGCCCTGTGACGATGACCTCGGTCGACGCCAGTCCGCGGAGCATGGTGGTGATCGCGGGCGTGTCTTTGTCCCACTGGCCCGTATCACAGACGAGAACGAGATCCGCCTTCAGCTCGGCGCCCGCTTCATCTAGGAACGCCGGCAATGATGGCGAGCCGGTCTCCTCTTCGCCTTCCAGCATGATCGAGACCTTGACCGGAAGCTGGCCCGCCGCCTCGCGCCAGGCGCGCACGGCCTCGAAAAACGTCGACAGCTGGCCCTTGTTGTCTTGGGCGCCGCGCGCGACGATCACGGGTCCGTTGGTCTTCTCAGTGACGACATGCGGCTCGAACGGTGGAGCGTCCCAAAGCTCGAGCGGATCGGGCGGTTGCACGTCGTAGTGCCCGTAGAAGAGCACGTGGAGCTTGCCGTCGGGCGGCGACTTGTCGTGCGCGACGACCATGGGATGGCCCGCCGTGAGCCGCACCGAGGAATTGAAACCCAGTTCGTCCAGTTCTTCCGCGCACCAGTGGGCCGCCTGCAGGCACGGCTGCTTGAAGGCCGGGTCCGTCGAGATGCTTTGAATGCGTAATAGCTCGAACAGACGCGTCAGCGCCGCATCGGCATTCGCTTCGAGGGCGTTGAGGACGTCGGGAAGTTTGTTTTGCATGTCAGTCACGACGAATGGCTGCAGACTGGAAGACGCGCGCGACATTGCGCACGCGTGCGTGCTGGCTGCACATGGCGGTCGTCCCCCAAGCAGGCGCTCTAGGCGCGGCTGGCTTCCGGCTTCAGGGCGTCACGGCCCAGCGCGGTAAGCACTTGCGCCACAATACCTGCCGAGCCGAGCCCCGCAAGTTCATACATGCGCTCGGGCTTGTCATGGTCGATGAAGACATCCGGCAGGACCATCGGGCGCACCTTCAGTCCGCGATCGAGCAGGCCTGCGTGCGCGAGGTATTGCAGCACGTGGCTGCCGAAGCCGCCCACCGAGCCCTCCTCCACCGTGATCAGCACTTCGTGGTTGGTGGCGAGGCGCCGCACCAGGTCGGTGTCGAGTGGCTTCATGAAGCGCGCGTCGGCCACCGTCGCGGACAGGCCGAACGTGGCCAGCTGGTCAGCCGCCGCAAGGCAGTCGGCCAGCCGTGTGCCGATCGACAGCAGCGCGACGGCTGTGCCTTCACGCACGATGCGGCCCTTGCCGATCTCGATAGCCCGGCCCTCAGCCGGAATTTCGACGCCACGGCCTTCGCCGCGCGGATAGCGCAGCGCTGACGGCCGATCGTCTATGGCAGCCGCGGTGGCGACCATGTGCGTCAGCTCCGCCTCGTCGGCGGCGGCCATGATCACCATGTCCGGCAGGCAGCCGAGGTAGGCCATGTCGAACGAGCCCGCATGTGTCGCGCCATCGGCGCCGACGAGCCCGGCACGGTCGATGGCGAAGCGCACCGGCAGCCTCTGGATCGCGACGTCGTGCACCACCTGGTCGTAGGCGCGCTGCAGGAACGTGGAGTAGATCGCCGCGAACGGCTTCAAGCCTTCGGTGGCGAGCCCGGCCGCGAAGGTGACGGCGTGCTGCTCGGCGATGCCGACGTCGAACGTGCGATCGGGAAATTCCTTGCCGAACAGATCAAGGCCCGTGCCGTCCGGCATGGCGGCCGTGATGGCGACGATCTTCTTGTCCTTGCGGGCTTCGGCGATGAGGCTGTCGGCGAACACGCGCGTGTAGCTCGGCGCGTTGGGCTTCGGCTTGACCTGCGCGCCGGTGACAACGTTGAATTTTGCAACGCCGTGATACTTGTCGTCGGACGCCTCGGCCGGGCCATACCCCTTGCCCTTCTTGGTGACGACGTGGACCAGGATCGGGCCCTGTTTGGTGTCGCGCACGTTCTTCAGGACGGGAAGCAGGTGGTTGAAGTCGTGACCGTCGATGGGACCGACGTAGTAGAAGCCGAGTTCCTCGAACCAGGCGCCGCCTTGCCAGAGGTGACGCGTATATTCCTCCATCCGCGCGGCGCGGCGTTCCCAGCTCTTGGGCAGGCGGCGCGCCAGCTGCTTGGCGAAGTCGCGCATGTAGAGGTACGTGCCGCTGGACGTGACGCGCGCGAGATAGGCCGACAGCGCGCCGGTCGGCGGGGCGATCGACATGTCGTTGTCGTTCAGGATGACGATCAGGCGCTCGTTGCGGGCTCCGGCGTTGTTCATCGCCTCGTAGGCCATGCCGGCGCTCATCGCGCCGTCGCCGATCACGGCGACCACGTTGTTGTCGCCGCCTTCAAGATCGCGTGCGACGGCCATGCCGAGGCCGGCCGAAATGGACGTGGACGAATGCGCGGCGCCGAACGGGTCATATTCGCTTTCGGAGCGGCGCGTGAAGCCGGACAGGCCGCCCGGCTGGCGCAGCGTGCGGATGCGGTCGCGACGTCCGGTGAGGATCTTGTGTGGATAGGCCTGATGGCCGACATCCCAGATGAGCCGGTCGCGCGGCGTGTCGAAGACCCAATGCAGGGCCACCGTCAGCTCCACCACACCGAGCCCCGCCCCGAGATGGCCACCGGTGACGGACACGGCGTCGATCGTCTCGATACGCAGTTCGTCAGCAAGCTGGCGCAGATCTTGTTCGGGAAGCCGCCGAAGGTCTTCCGGCGTGTTCACGCGATCGAGCAGCGGGGTTTTGCTCACAGTAAACGTTTCCTTCGGTCGTCCCGGTCACAACCTAGCGCCAATCCTGATACAGACCAAGGCGTAAGCGGGTGTTCCGCCTGCGACGCGCTGACTGCCCTCAGCGATTACAAAGGGTATATGGCGAGGAAAAGATCTGCTCGCAAAGGTTGATTTAGGCACAGCGTGAGCGACCAACTCCCGGATACCGGCACGCCGCAGCAGGATGCGGTCTTGCGGCAGGATACTGAGCTGCAGGGCGCAGGTGGTGGGGCTGCGTCCGCCGCGGAGTTGATCGACGGGCCACGCGAGGCCCTGGCGCGCGTCTCCGGTTCGGACCGGCTGCTGTGGACGGGCGCGGGGATTGCGCTCGTTGCCCATCTGCTGCCGTTCGCCTGGTGGGGCCAGCCCGAGACGTTGGGCGAAGGCGTGCTGACCGAAGCAATCGCCGTGGAACTGGTCGATCAGGCATCGATCGAGGGATTGGACCAGACACCGGCCGCGCGACCAGCGCCACCAGCACCTCCGCCGGCACCGCCTGCACCGCAATTGCCGCCAGGGCCGCGACAGAAAGCGCAGCAGGCCGTGCCTCCGGCTCCCCCGCCAGCGCCACCGCGCGAGGAGCAGCCCCAAGCCGAGAAGGCCGAGGCCAAGCCGCCCGCGCCGGTGCCGCCAGCATTCGACGGCGACAGCGGGCCGAAAACCGAAACGAAGCCCGAGCCGAAGGAGGCGAAGAAAGCCGAGCCGGTCAAGGACAAGGCGGACGCTAGCGAGCAGCAACCGCAGCCGCCCCGGCCCAAGCCGCGCCCGCCGCAGCAGGCGACGGCGCCGCCCGCTCCGCCGCCACAACAATCGGCCAAGCCGGCGCCGCCTCGGGCCGCGAGTTCTCCCGCTCAGGCGAAATCAGGCGAGGTGACGAAGTTCGCCAAGGAAGTCGTGGCAGATCGGAA
>JAKAXS010000161.1 GCA_021816505.1 Pseudomonadota bacterium | reverse complement strand
CCGATCTAGTGCGCTAGCGGGTTCATCATCGGGGTCCTGCGGCACCAACTCGCCGCGAAAGGCCTTGGCCAGCACTGCAGACGCCATACGTTCGACTTGAGTGCTCGCAGCCTTCCATTTGCTTTCGATTGCATCAGCCGAGGAGAAGAGAGACTCGACGCGGCGTACGATCTCTGCTTGCTCATCGACAGAAGGCAGGCTGAATTCGAAGGCAGCGAGCTTCTTCGCATTGATGTTGGACTGACTGACTCCGTCGGACTTTACGCTCCAGCAGTATTCACGCCCCGCAGGGCTTCCAAGGCAGTAGTTGAGGTAGTCCGGCAGCAGACGCTTTGAGCAGCGTATGCGGATGAGATAGCCCGCGTAGACAGCCGGTCGCTCGCCCTTATAGACGGCTGTCTTGCCGACTAGCTCCGGACTGTTGGTCCGATTGAACACTACATCCCCCGGAGCAAGTTTGTACTTCTCGATTTCGGCGGCGTCTGACGTAAACACCAAGTCAGCCCAGTCAAGCCGCCCATTCTGGATGTTGCCCATGCGGAGCACGGGCACCTGCCCCTGACGAGAGGACTTAGCTGCCGACCCATACGAAAAGTCGTTAGCTACCTCGCCGAGGGCTACTCTTGACCACTTATGCACCGCGTCGCCTCGCCAGTCTTCGGTGAGCTCTCCGTTAGTTGCCGACGCCAGGATCGCGCGCCGCAACGCCTTTAGGAGGGCTGGCACTCGGTCCAGCTGATCGCGGCACGCATCGATGCGGGCAAACATGGCGTCGAGCTTGTCGGCGACGCGGGACTGTTCGTTTAACGGGGCCAGTGGGATTGTGTGGCCGCGCACGTCCGAGGACCCCACTGCTGGATACAACGCCCCTTGAACAAGTTCAGACATCGCATCAACGAAGCGGCGCGTCCTGACTGTGTAATAGAGCCATCGCGGGTCGATGGCCGTTGGGCGGAGAACTTCGAAGCCCGTGGATGCAATCTGGTGGTCGAGCGCGTCGGGTACCAAAGCAACTGCGTTCAGATTCGGCCGTGTCATGGACACGATTGTGTCCCCTGTACGAACGACTTTGCGGGCTCGACTTGGCGCGTCCGAACCGGTCAACTCTGTTGGCGTCGCGATGATCTTTCGCTTGCGGTCAATAGAGGCGATGTCGATATATTGGAAGGTCTCATCGCTTGCCGGGACGCGTTGCTCGGTGCGAGCACAGACGTCATCGACCGTCGTCATGACCCAACCGCCTGGTAATTGGCTCACGGAGCGACCTCTTCAAGCGGTTGTTCTCCGAGTTCCTCCAGAATCGCCCGGAGTTCCTCGAGCGCACCCTCAAGCTCGCCGATTGCCTCCTGCGCCAAAACAGACGGTTCAGGCAGATCGTCTGCTGCCCCCTCGCTCTCATCCTTGAGCCACGCGATATCCAAGTTGTCGCCGCGCTCAGCAATCCACTCGCGGGAGAACCTTCGCCACCGCCCCTGTTCGCTCTGATCCTGGCGCCCGGCCAGAGCCTTCGGGCCGCCGGTTGGCTCTTCGCCGAACGCCGCCTCAAAGTCCGCGAAATGCTCGCGCGTCAGGATTGAGCGCTTGCCGAAGGCCGGCATGTTGGCGCGCAGGTCATAGACCCAGACCTCTTTGGTGTTGCCCTTGTCCTTCTCGCCGCGGGTGAAGAACAGCACGTTGGTCTTGACGCCTTGGGCGTAGAAGATGCCGGTCGGCAGCCGCAGGATGGTGTGCAGGTTGCACTTGTCCATTAGGTCGCGGCGGATGTCGGTACCGATATTGCTCTCGAACAGCACGTTATCGGGCAGCACCACCGCGGCGCGCCCGCCGGGCTTGAGCGCGCGGTAGATGTGCTGCAGGAAGCAGAACTGCTTGTTGCTCGTTGGGTACAGGAAATCGTCACGCGTCGGAAGGCCGCCACCTTTTTTCGTGCCGAAGGGAGGATTGGTCAGGATCAGGGTGGCGCCGAGGCGGCACAGTTCCTCGCCATCAGGCCCGAGAGTGTCGCCGTAGCGGATCCCTCCGGCATCCGGGTCGCTGTCGATGCCGTGCAGCATCAGGTTCATCAGCGCCAGGCGGTGGGTATCCTGCACGTGCTCCATGCCGTAGAAGGTCTGGTGCCGCAGCCTGACCTGCTCGGCGTTGGTCAGGTTCTCGAAATCGTTGTTGTGCTCGCGCAGGTAGTGATGCGCTGCGATCAAAAAGCCTCCAGTGCCAGCCGCGGGATCCTGGATGACATCGCGCAGGGTCGGGCGCATCACTGCCACCATGCTGTCGATCAGCTGCCGCGGGGTGAAGTACTGGCCGGCGCCGCTCTTCTTCTCGTTGGCGTTTTTCTCCAGCAGGCCCTCGTACAGATCGCCTAGTCCCTCCTGGCGCGCGCTGTACCAATCGAGCTTGTCGATCTCGCTCACAAGGGTGGAGAGGGTCGCAGGCTTCTTGATGAAGCTGCTGGCGTTGGCGAAGATTTCCTTGACCAGGGTCGAGCCGTGGCTGCCGAGGTGGATCAGCGTCTTCTTGTAGAACTCCAGGCGCTCAGGTGCACTCTGCACCGTGAGGTCGGCCCAACGGCTGCCGGCCGGAAGCTGTTGCTCCTGGCCTGTTTCCTCGGCCATCTTGAGGAACAGCAGGTAGGTCAGCTCGGTGACGTATTGGTGGTAGGTGACCCCGTCATCCTTGAGCACATTGCACAGGTTCCAGAGTTTGCCGACGATGTCTTGGGTGGTCATTCGCGAGGATGAGGCGAGGGGCTGTTGCTGCCTTCAGGCGGCAGGCTGGGCCCAGATGGAATCGTTGAAGGCGTCGAGGGTCTGTTGCAGTTGCCCGTCGAAGATCTTGTCCAGGCGTTGGAATCCTCCGCCCTGGCTCTTGAACAGCAGGTCGGGGTCATCCAGGGCGTCGCGGTCGACCACGGTGTTGGCCTTGGTCTGCGCAGCGATTTTGCGCAGCCAGTCACGCTGCGGCGTCGACCATGGTTTGCCGCCTGGAGGATGCGCCAACAGCCGCGCCAGCGCATGATCGACCCGTTCGGCATAGGGTAGCAGCGGGTCGCCGATTGCCGCCTGTCGGATGTAACCGATGATCCGCGCCGCAATGTCTTGGTTGGTCATCTCGCGCCATGCGGTGGACAGACCAGTTTCGCTGAAGCCAGCCTTGTCGAGTTCGAGCATCAACTCGCGCAGTTGCTTGCGGGTCAGCTCGCGCGGGCGGGTCAGGACGGTAATCAGCGCCGGGATCGCGTTGCCGGGACCGCGCACGAAGTCGCTGAATTCGCGCAGGTAGTCCTCGGGCTTCTTGCCGTCGCCGTAGCCGCGGCTCACGTCCTTGAGCTGGTCGGGATGGTCGGAGACGAACACTGGGTTGCGCGGCCCCTTGCCCTTGCGGTCGAGGACTTCCCCGAGGTCGGGGTTCTGGGTGAACCACTCGGCGACCTCGCTTAAGGTCATTTCGCGAAGCCTGCGGATGAAGGCGTCCGGGGACATGCCGGCGCAGGTCTCGAAGTCGTGGGCATCGTCAGCGCCGAGGTGCCGCTTCTTTCGCTGCAGCTTGGCCAGGAACTGCTCGCGCGCGAGCTCGCGCGCGGCATCGGTGTCGACGCTAGCGAGCTCCTGGGCCAGTTGTGTGAAGCTGATGCCCGGGTTGACCACCACCGGCTTCATCCCGGTCATGTCCTGGAGCGCAGCGAAGATGCCGACGGCGTCGAACACCCGGAAGAACTCCTTGTCGCCATCGCCGTCGATGTCCGGGCACAGGCGGGTGGCACGGCCCAGCATCTGGTCGAACAGAATGCGGCTGTTGACCCGGCGCAGGAACACCAGGTTGCAGATTTCCGGTACGTCGACGCCTGTGGTCAGCAGGTCGACCGTCACTGCGACGTTGGGCAGGCGGTCGTTCTTGTAGTGACGGATCAGGGAGAGGGGCTTATCAGAGGCGCCCGTGATCTTGAGCACCGCGTTGTCTTCGACGTCGCCGTAGCGGCTCTGGAACGCTTCCTTGAGCAGATGCACGACCAGGTCGGCATGGGCGTCGTTGGCGCAGAAGATCAGGGTCTTGCGCCGGCTCGACGGATCAAGCTCGCTGGCGAGGTGTTCGCAGACCACCCGGTTGAAGCTCTCGGTGATCACCTTTCGGTTGAAGGCCTCGACCTCGAGTCGGATCTCGTCGGGAGCGGTCAGCAGGTCGATGCGGTTGTGCTCGGCGTCGAGTACCTTGACCTCGTCCCCCGCGCTCCAGTGGATGCCGCCGGCCGAGAGCTCGGTGCTGACCTGGATTGGCGGCTCGTAGTCCACCAGGTAGCCGTCGATCACGGCGTCCCGGTAGCTGTAGGTGTACACCGGCAGACCAAAAATCTGGGTAGTGTGCAGGGCCGGAGTCGCGGTCAGCCCGATCTTGACCGCATCGAAGTAATCGAGCACCCGGCGGTACTTGGAGATGTAGTCGTCGTAGCCGCGGAAGCTGAGCTCGGTATCCGACAGCTCACGGTCGAGCAGATAGCCGCGGTGGCACTCATCGACCACGATGCAGTCGTACTGGTCGACGCTCGGTGGGCCAACCTCGTCGGAGGCAAATAGCACGCGTTGCACCATGCCCTGCACGGTGGCGATGTGCACCGAGGTATCGCTATCGGGGGTGATGTCCTCCAACTCCTTGATGCCGAAGGTGTCGGCGAAGGTCTGCAGATTCTCCATCCGCGTGTCTTTAAACGCGTTGGTTGCTTGCTCGCCCAGTGCCGATCGGTCGACCAAGAACAGAACGCGGCGGAAGCGCTCCGTCTTGAGCAGGCGGTAGATCAAGGCGATGCAGGTCTTGGTCTTGCCAGTGCCGGTGGCCATGGCCAGCAGTAGCTCTCGCTGCCCGGCGCCGATGCTGGCCTCGGCGGCCTTGATCGCCGCTTGCTGGTAGGGGCGCAGGGTGAAGCCATAGTTGAACGGCTCCTGCTCCAGCTTGGCGAGCGCCTTGTCTTCATCGCGCTTGAGTAGCTCGGCGAGGCCTTCCGGGGTGTACCAGTTGTCCAGCGGGCGCGACAGATTGGTCGGGCGCCGCAGATCGCAGAACCAGATCCCGCTCTTTGTCTTGAGCTGCTGCAGGAAGGGGCGAGCGTTGGACGAGAACACGAACGGGATGGCGTAGCTCACGTCCTCGTGTGCTGACGCTGGTGGCATCGACAGGTCGGCGTTCGGGGCGAAGTCGCGGCTATAGCGCTTGGCCTGCTGCAGTGCGCCCGAGACATCGATGTTCTTGCGCTTGGCTTCGACCGTGGCAACCGGGGTCAGGCCTACAAACAGCACATAGTCTGCCGGGCCGCTGCGGGTCGGCCACTCGGCGATGGCCAGGTTGCGCCCTTTTGCGGGGCGCACTCCCTTGCTGTATGCAAGAACCGCGGTGTCCGCCTCCCAGCCGGCGGCGCGCAGTTGTTCGTCGATGAGCTTGCGGGTGTCCGCTTCGCTGATCTGCAGCGATGCGGCAGCTGAGTTCGCCGCCGAGACCCAGGTCTGGAGGGTCTGCGGGGATTGGGTTCTCGCCTGTGCTTGCAGCGCTTCCAGACGCGCCGCCAGCTCCGCCTTGGCCGACTCCGCCTCAGCGGCCATCGCCTCCCAGAACGCGCGATCTTCCTCAGACTGCCTGACCTGTGCACGGCTAGCCTCGAGCGCCAACGCTGCGTCCCCATGGGCGCTGCGGGACGCGGTGAGCTCCTCGCGCAGCGCGTCGAGTTCAGCTTCGAGCTCCGCGCTCGGGTCATCTGGCGCTACGGGCGGGCGGAAGGGGCCGGACTTGTATTCAGGATCTTTGAACGTGCGGTGGAACCACAGACTGAGCTGCCACGCCAGGCGCATGGCGAGCAGTGCGCTGCGGTGGTCGCCGGCCAGCTTGTGGTTGGCGTCGTTTCCGGCCTTGCGCACCTCATGAAACAGGTCGGCGACCTCGCGCGGGAGGATTCCGTGGTCGCGCAGCCGGCGCAGCAGATCGACCTGATTCTCGGCGGTACCGATGAACAGCCCAACCCGCGACGCCGCCAGCTGCGCCAGCGCCTCAGCCAGTTGACGCAGCTTGAGCAGGCAGGTGTTGGGATCCTCGGCAAAGTAGCGCTCGGCCAACAGGCCCAGGCGGACGAGCTGGCCGTCGTGGGACTGCAAATGGCTGAAATTCGATGCGCTGCCAGGGCTCATGGTCGACTCGGGCGAAACCAGATTGGAAATCTCGCACGCCACCCTACAAGGTGGCGATCGCACGGAGTAAGCGGCACTTTGCTCCGCGAATGATATCGATCTGCATCGCTGTAACCGGATCGCCCAGTAGCTGATTGGCCAATTACTGGTTCGCCTGAAGCCCCTTAGCGCACTGCAGCATGTCGTCTACCTGGGCTCGCCCTAGACGTGAATTTGGGCGGCTCGGGCTGCGCGCTTTCCGACCTTTCCTATCGCCGTTACTGTCTCCGCGCCCGCCACGCCCGCCAGCGACTCGGCCAAGTCCAAGGAGTGAGGGATGCGGCGCATAAGTCCCATCCCTCGCGCATGCCCTGCCAAAATTGGGCCCAGATATCCGGGCCGCCGAGCCATCGGATGATGCCGATGCAGAGCATCGCGACGGTGACCCAGGTAGCTGCTCCGATTGGAGAGCTGAGCCAATCGGCAAACGGACTCACGGCTTTAGCCCTCGTTGCCCGGCACCGCTCTCGAGGGTCGGCTGTAGCGCGCCAGGGC
>JAKAXS010000160.1:5714-6731 GCA_021816505.1 Pseudomonadota bacterium | reverse complement strand
CTTAACCCCGAATGTCTTTTGCCACCGAAAGACCTCGGAGCGTCTTGCAACTGACGAATGCAGGGACCAACTTCAACTTCGGAAATGCCCCCTTTTTTGAAAGCGCGAGAACACACATGCATGTCACGATAAAGGACGCTCAAAAGGCCATTGAAGCCGCCCGCAAGAAGGCTACGGCGATCGGCACCCAGATGTGCATCGCGATCGTCGATTCCGGCGGCAACCTGAAAGCTTTCAACCGGATGGATGATGCCTGGGTGGGCAGCATCGACATCGCGATCAAGAAGGCCAAGACGTCGCTGTTTTTCGGGATGAAGACGGGCGAACTGGGCAAGCTGTCACAGCCGGGCGGCCCGCTCTATCAGATCGAGCACTCGAACGACGGTCTCATCACGTTTCCGGGCGGCGTTCCGATCGTCGATGCGGAAGGCGTGCTGATGGGTGCCATCGGTGTTAGCGGCAGCACCGTCGAAAACGATGAAGCCGTGGCAAAGGCAGGCGCCGAAGCCATCGGCGTGACGGATCTACACGCGCATCCTTGGCGCACATAAGCCCGGTCAGACGTAGCCGTTGATCCTGAGCGCATCCGGGCCAGCCTGGATGCGCTTTTGCGTTTCAGTACCCGATAGGCGGATCAGCGCCATGCGGATGATGGCGGGAAGCAGGGTGACGTCCAGCTCCGCCTGCAAACGCGTGCCGAGGTCCTCCAGCTCAGTTTTTTCCAAATGTTTCATCGTCAATTCCGACTCTCCTGAGTAGCTAAACCTCGGAGAGGCAGGAGCGTTCCGGCCCCGCATTCAGTCGTTTTGACGCGCGCTAGGGCTTCGCTGGTGCCAGGCCGTGCTGCTTGAACCACGCCAGCAGGCGCGACCATCCGTCCTTCGCCGGCTCAGCGCGATAGCTGGGACGATAGTCCGCATGGAAGGCGTGCGGAGCGCCTGGGTAAACGACGATCTCGCACGTCTTGCTCGCAGCGCTGCAGGCGGCACGCATCTTTTCGACCGTATCGACGGGGAT
>JAKAXS010000160.1:0-5704 GCA_021816505.1 Pseudomonadota bacterium | reverse complement strand
CCACACCGTCGTCCTCGACGGCGGGCACTACCTCGGTCGTCATACCTTCATGCCCACCGACAAGCCGGTGTCGACCCATGAACTCCCCGACGGCTTCAAGGGCATGGTGACCGTCACCAGCACGTGCAACCAGCACGACTGGTGGATGGTGCGGACGCGCGTATGAATCGGGGGCACCCCGGCGGAACGCGCCGGGTCGGCGCGCTCAAGCGTCGCCAGCGTTGAGATCGGCCGCGACGTCCACCGGGTGCTTGGGTGTAAGGTCGCCCTTTTCTCCGACAAGGCGGCCATACCACGCCACGCCGGCCTTAACGTTCGGATTGTGCGCCGAATAAAGCCACGTGACGCGTCCGCCCCAGCAGAAGCCTGTGATGCCCAGCTGATCGGCATTCGCGTTGCCCGACGCCTTCGCGAACGCGACGGCCGCGTCGAGGTCGCTCATCACCTGCGCGTCCGGCACCTTGGCGACGATCTTGCGGATGTCGTCGATGTTGGAGAGCGCGAGAACGTCGCCCTGGCGCGCATACATTTGTGGAGCGATCGCCATGTACCCTTCGCGGGCGAGGCGGCGGCAGACGTCCTTGATGTACTCGTGCACGCCGAAGATTTCCTGCACGACGAGGATGACGGGGAATGGACCGGCTCCCGCAGGCATGGCGCGATAGGCCGGGATTTCCACATCCGCCGTCGGGATCTTGACCTCGCCGGCTACAAGCCCATCGGTGCCGGTGCTGATCGCCGTTTGAGCGCAGACGGGCTGCGTCGCCAGCGCGAAACCAGTCGCGAGTGTCGTCACCAACGCCTGGCGACGCGAGAAATCGACCCGCGGCATGAGGCTCGCCAAATCTGTGGTGAAATTGGCGTCACCGGCGGATCGGCTGTCATCTGTGATCATGGGGAGCTCCTGGTCATGCGGGCGTGGACACGGGTTCGTGTTCATAACGCCGTAGTATTGCGTTAGCTTCACGGCATGAGCAAAACGCATTCGCCCCTAAAGGCGCTCGCCCGGACTCGCGTCTTGAAGGTGCAAAGCCGGGGCGAGCGCATCTACTCTTTCTCGCCGAAACGCACCGCCCTGCTCGCAATCGACATGCAGCGCGATTTTTTCGGCGAAGAGGATGACGACGACCCGATGCGGGAGATCATTCCGCGCGTCGCCGAGCTGATCGCGCTGGCACGCAAGATGGGTTGCCGCGTCATCCATACGCGCGAATGCTACGCGTCCGACCTCTCGGACGTAACGGCGTATCGCAAGTCGCTCGGCTACGTCGGCCGGGATGGGCCGCTGGGCCGTTTCCTCGTCCGCGGTGAAGCAGGATGTGATTTTATCGATGAGGTGCGCCCGTTGACGGGCGAAACGGTCATCGACAAAGCCGGCTTCAGCGCGTTTCTGGGCGGTGAGCTTCAGCGCGTTCTCACCGGGGCGAAGATCGATCATCTGCTCCTGTGCGGAGTGACGACGCAGTGTTGCGTGCATTCCACGCTGCGCGAAGCGGTCGATCTGGGATACTGGTGCCTGACGGTGGCGGATTGCTGCGCGGCTGAGGATGAAACCCTGCACGACGCAGCGCTGCTGATGATCGGCGGAGAAGGCGACTTGTTCGGGTGGATCGCGGATCTGGACGACGTTGCGAGAGCCGCTTCTGGGCGAGCGAAACGCGCCGCAAAAAAATAAACTCGCGAAGCCCCGGCGCTTCGCGAGTTTTTTGCATGACTCTGGCCGCCTGAGCGGCGTGAGCCTTAGTACCAGTAGCTCCGACGACGACGACGACGGCGACGACGGGGGGCGATGTAGATCCCGAAACCGGGACCCCAACCACGACCCCATCTCCGTCCGCGACGGCGACGGCGGCGACGGTAACGGTGAGCCTGCGCGGGCTGTGCGGTCGTTGCGAGAGCCAGACCGGTCACACCGGTCAGACCCAAAGCCGTGACGCCGTAAGATCCGATGGAGCTGACAGCATAGATCACGACCATTGCAACGACTGCGATGCCGCCGGCGATGCCGCGCCCGATAGAGTGCACCAATGACTTGGCACCTCCTACCGCACTGGCAAATATACCTTCTGCACGCGTCATTTTCTGATCTCCACTCCGCTTTTTGCAGTTTGGACGTAAGTGAAACTCGTGACGTCCAAACTGGTTCAAGCAGTGTCTCAGTTTGTCTTCGTGATAGTGTCCCAACCACGCCAGGCTAAACGAAACATTGTCGATCTTTTGCCGCCTAATGGACGACGGGCAAAGCGACCGACCCAGGTGAGGCTGTCGCAAGCCATACGAGACGGCTTGACTTGCGAACCGTAACACGAGCGAACATATGGCGCAAATACCGGGTCTGCTGCAGTGCATCCTAAGCGTAAGTAGTCTCTCAAGAATTCATCAATCGTTAAGGTAGCGACGCGGCACCCTTCACACCGATGTAGGCAAGCACAAGGATCAAAGGCGAGGCATGGCAAAGGCGCATACGTACGTTCTGGGAATCAACGCTTACGATCACGACGTCAGTGCCTGCCTTCTGAAAGACGGCGTCATCGTGTGCGCCATCGAAAAGGAGCGCATTACCCGGCAAAAGCATGCGACGGGCTTCTACGATGAAGTCGTCGACTATTGCCTCGAAGCCGAAGGGATCAAGATCAGCGACCTCGATATGGTGGTTCGCAATTGTTACGTGCTTCCCATCGAGGATCTTGAGACGCGGCTTCTCTACGAGAACGTGCCCGAACTGATGACCGAGGACGAGCGGGAGATCGCTGCTACGCACCCGCTTCACATGACCCAATCGGACAAAGTCGTCACGATTTCGCATCATATGGCGCACGCCTACAGCGCGTTTGCCGCCTGTCCGTTCGACGAAGGCGCCGTCATGATCGTGGATGGCGTCGGCAGTTATGCCGCCGACGTTCGCGAACCGGGACAGCTTACCGAAGGCGTGAACCCGCTCGCCCGCGAATCCGAGAGCTACTACAGCTTCAAGGGCAAGGACCTCACGGCCTTGAAGAAGGTCTGGCTGGAGCCGCAGCGCGGTTTTCTCAGCGACGAGTTCTATTTCATGCCGGGCCTCGGTGCCGCTTACAGCAAGGTATCGAGCTACATTTTCGGCGACTGGAACAAGTGCGGCGAAGTGATGGGCCTGGCGCCTTACGGGCGGCCCGAGGCCTTCCCGCCGCTGATCCGCATCGTCGACGGCGAACTGACGTTCACCGAGTGGGACCGCAGCTTCAATCGCCCGTGGGACATGATCGAAGACTGGGAAACGTCGCCCAAACTGCAGCACTGGCAGGACATGGCGTGGCGCATGCAGGACGATTCCGAGAGAGTTCTGCTGATGCGGGCCAAGTGGCTGCGCGAGACGACGGGCGCGCGCAACCTGTGCATCGCCGGCGGCGTGGGCCTCAACTGCGTGGCCAACGGAAAACTCGTTCGCGAAGCAGGTTTCGAGAACGTGTGGGTTCAGCCGGCGGCAGGAGATAACGGCATCTCGATCGGATGTGCCTACTACGGCTATCTCAAGCTGCTGGGCAAGGAACGCGGCCACGTCATCAACCAGGCCTATTTTGGCAAGAGCTATCCCGCGCTAGCAACGCGCGAAGACGCGGCGCAGGCTCGCTACAAGCTCGACATGAAGGTCAAGCACAGCGACGACATCTGCGCCGAGACGGCAAAGCTGCTGACCGAAGGCAAGGTATTCGGCTGGTACCAGGGCGGGGCCGAGTTCGGGCCGCGCGCGCTCGGCAATCGCAGCATCCTGGTCGATCCGCGCAAGCCTGAGATGAAGGATATCGTCAACAAGCGCGTGAAACACCGCCAGGCGTTCCGCCCGTTCGCGCCGATCGTCATCGCCGAGCGTTCGGCGGAGATCTTCGAAGGCGAAGAGGACTCGCCGTTCATGCTGCTCGCCAAGCGCGTGCTGCCCGAGTGGAAGGACCGCATTCCCGCGATCGTGCACGTCGACGGCACCGCGCGCGTGCAAACCGTGACGCAAGAGCAGAACCCAAAGATGTACCGGCTGTTGAAGGAGTTCGAGGCGCTGACCGGCGTGCCGGTGTTGCTCAACACGTCGTTCAACGTCAAGGGCGAGCCCATCGTCGAGACGCCCGAGGATGCGATCGCGTGCTTCCTCTCGACCGGCTTCGACTACCTCGCGCTACACGATATGTTGATCGAGAAAACGCCGATGCATCGCGTTCTGGCGCCCGTTCGCCGGACCATGAACGACATCTCTGCGATGGTCCGGCGTGGTCTCGACGATGGCAACGGCGGCGCCGACTAGACGGGCCGGCAATCTTTAGTCTGCCTGAAAACTGTTGTCAGACCGCTGGCAATAGCATGCCCGGCTTCCATATGCAGACTTGCTCTGGCCGGGAGAGATATCGCGCCGTGCGTTCGCCAGCGCGACTGCTTCATTTGGAGGACATAAGACATGCTGACACGCCGCACGCTCCTGGGTTCCACATCCATGGCCGCCGCAATGATGGTGATGCCGAAGATCGGATTGAGCGATACGGCGAGCGGAGCCGGCGCATTCGAGATGCGCGCGATCCCTTCAACGGGAGAAAAGATTCCCGCCATCGGCATGGGCACGTCGGGCAGCTTCGAGGTGAGCCCCGGCTCGCCTGAGTACGATGCACTGAAAGACGTGCTGAAGGTCTTTTTCGATGGCGGCGGCACGGTGATCGACACGGCGCCGACCTACTCGAACGCGGAAGACGTGCTGGGCGCGCTTTTGGCCGAGCAGAACCTCCGCTCGAAGTGCTGGCTGGCGACGAAGCTCTCGGGTGTCTCGGGCAGAGAACAAGGTCTGGAACAGTTCAACCAGTCTTTGAAGCGCTTGAAGACGGACAAAGTCGAATTGCTCCAGGTGCACAATCTGCGTGATACCGAAACGCAATTGGCGCTGGCCAACGAGCTCAAAAAAGAGGGCAAGGTGCGCTACGTGGGGCTGACCCACTACGTCGAGTCGGCGCACGATGAACTTGCCGATCTCGTGGCCAAGCTCAAGCCCGATTTCCTGCAGATCAACTACTCAGTGACCACGCGCGGCGCAGAGAAGCGCGTGTTGCCGGAGGCCAGGGACAAGGGCGTCGCGGTGATGATCAATCGCGCGTTCAACGACGGGAAGCTGTTCGCGCAAGTCAAGGACAAGCAGCTGCCGGCATGGGCGGCGGAGGCGGGCGTCACCTCATGGGCGCAGGCGTTCCTGAAGTTCGTGATAAGCAATCCGGCGGTCACCGTCGTTATTCCGGCAACCGGCAAGCCAAACCGGCAAGCCGACAATCTGCTCGCCGGCAAGGGCGCAACGCTGAGC
The DNA here is from genome assembly GCA_021816505.1 of Pseudomonadota bacterium. Taxonomy (GTDB): domain Bacteria; phylum Pseudomonadota; class Alphaproteobacteria; order Rhizobiales; family Hyphomicrobiaceae; genus JAKAXS01. Next base: position 399 of record JAKAXS010000160.1, on the reverse strand, counting down.
GAAGACCAACGCAAGTCGCTCGTCGAGATCGTCGGCTGATCCGGGCATGCTGGATCGCCTGACGGCCACGCTCAAGATCGAACGGCATGAAGCGCCGGCGGTACTTGCGGGCGTGGCAATGTTTTTCCTGTTGTTCGCCGGCTATTTCATGCTGCGTCCCGTGCGCGAGACGATGGGGATCGCGGGCGGCATCGACAATCTGCAGTGGTTGTTCACGGCGACGTTCATCGCGACGCTGGTGGCGCTTCCGCTGTTCGGGTGGATCGCCTCCCGCGTGGCGCGGCGGCGTATCCTGGCGTGGACATACGGCTTCTTCGTGCTGAACCTCGCAGCGTTCGCGCTTCTCTTCATCCAGAACCCCGACAACGTGTGGGCGGCGCGATCGTTCTACGTGTGGCT
>JAKAXS010000159.1 GCA_021816505.1 Pseudomonadota bacterium | reverse complement strand
CCGATCTCGGCTACCGAAGAGGTGAAGGCCGTCGACGAGGTGACGACCGTATCGACGACGACGACCAGCGATACCGCTGAAAAGCCGGTGCCGCAGGCCGATCCGGAACCGGAAGACGAGCCGAAAACGTCGTCGAAGCGCGAGTGCAAGAAGTTCATTCCCGCCGTCGGCGTGACCATCTCGGTCGGCTGCTGACGGATCACGACCCGCCCGCCGCCGCCAGCCGCGGCGGGCACCCAAACGCCACGCGCGACGGGACGGCACTGAGCGATTATCATCAACCGGCCGTTACGCGCCGCAAATGGGACGAAGACCATGCAGTCACGAACCGAAGGAGCGACTAATCCGGGGGCCGGCTTCGATGCCGGGCAGACCTACAAGCGGGTCAAGATGGCGCCTAAGCTTGCCTACCGGAATCTTTTTCACGATCGCCTGAGCCTGTTCGTGACGTTGATCGGCATCGTGTTCTCGGTGGTGCTCGTCGCCATCCAGTGCGGTCTCTACCTCGGATCGGAACGCACCATCGCCGCCGTGATCGACCAGGCGAAGGCCGATCTTTGGGTCGTGCCGATCGGAACTAAGAGTTTCGATGACGCCTCGCTTCTGACCGGCCGCGAAAAGTATGCCGTGCTGTCGACGCCGGGCGTTCAGACGGTCGAGGAACTGGTGATCGGCTTTGCCGGCTGGCGCAAGCCCGAGGGCGGCAAGAAAGCATTCATTCTCGTCGGCTCGGATTGGAAGAGCGGCGGCCTGGCACCGTGGAACATCCAGCAGGGCAGCCTCGCCGATCTCGACACGCCGAACTCCGTCGCCGTCGACAAATCCTACTTCCCCGATCTGGGCATCACCGATGTCGGCCAGAACGCGGAGATCAACAACCAGCGCGTCGTTGTGACGGCGGTGACCAAGGGCATCCGCTCCTTCACGACGCTGCCGTATGTCTTCACGACCATCGGACGCGCACGCCAGCTCGTCGGCGCGGCACCCGAGCAGGCGTCATATCAGCTCGTGACGGCCGTGCCGGGCACGAACATCGACGACCTGCAGAAGACGCTGGCCGAGCGCCTGCCCGATACGGAAGTGCTGAAGCACGCGGAATTCCGCGACCGCAGCCTTAAGTACTGGCTGTTCAAGACGGGCGCCGGCGGCGCGCTGATCGCGGGTGCTGCTCTCGGCATCATCGTCGGTGTCGTCATCGTGGCGCAGACGCTCTACTCGTCGACGAAGGACCACTTGAACGAGTTCGCCACCCTCCGCGCGCTCGGTGCCTCGGCGAGCTACATTCACGCCGTGATCCTGATCCAGGCCATCCTCTCGGCGCTGATCGGCTACGCTGCGGGGATAACGCTGAGTCTGCTCGCCATCGTGGCGACATCGAAAACGACGCTGAGCGTGGTGATGACGCCGAACCTGGCGATGGGTCTGCTCGCCCTGACGATCGGCATGTGCATCATCGCGGCGATCTCGGCGATCTTCAAGGTGACCCGCATCGACCCGGCCGGCGTGTTCAGCCGATAGATGCTGCGGAATAGAAAAGCCCGGCTCTGATATCTCAGAGCCGGGCTTTGCTGTTTGAAAATCAATCGAACCAGAACAGGCTTGGCGGCGGGTTGCGGCGCTGGCGGGGCTCGATGGGGTAGCCCCACTCGTCGAACATCGGCGCCTTCGGCTTGACGACGTGGACCACCTTCTTCAGCCGCTCGTTCTCGCGCTTCAGGGCCATGGCGGGATCACCGGCGGCGATCTGCTGCAGCGACTTGCCGTTCAGCGCGTCGGCGACGCGGCGGTCGTGGGCATAGACGTCCTTCAGCGAGCGAACGGTGCCATCCTCGCCGACGACAATCGTGAAGTACGTGTTGTGCACCGGGATCGGATTGACCAGATTGACCTGACGCGTGTCCTTGATCTTGAGCTGGCGTTGAACGTCGTCGGGCGACCAGCCGTCGACCTGACCGAGCAGAACTTCAGCGAAACGCTGCGGATTGCGCACGCGGATGCAGCCATGGCTGAACGTGCGCTCGCTCGAATTGAACAGGCTCTTCGACGGCGTATCGTGCATGTAGACGTCGTGCGCGTTGGGGAAGATGAACTTCAGCTGGCCCAGCGGATTGCTGGGGCCGGAACGCTGCACGATCGGAACGGACCGCGCGTCCACCTTGCTCCAGTTGAAGCGTGACGGACTGATCTCCTTGCCGTTTGCTGAGATGCGCATATTGCGGCGCGCCAGCACCGAAAAGTCGCCGCCACGCAGGCGCGGCATGAGATCGCGGATCTTGATCGACTCCGGCACACCCCATTCGGGCTGGAAGATCACGTGGCTCATCTGGTCGGAGAACACAGGCGTCTGCGTCTTCGCGGTGCCGATAACGATGCGTTCCTGGTGGATCACATTGCCGTCCTTCACGACGCGCGTCTCGAACTCCGGAAGATTGTTCCAGATGTGCAGCGCGCCGAACTCGGCCGGCAGCCAGCGCCAGCGTTCCATGTTGGCGACGTACTTCTCGAGCAGCGCCTTCTTCTTGGTGCCGCCGGTCGTCACCGGCTTCGACAGTGCCGAGCGCACCTCGTCGTCGATCACGCGCTTGCGACCATAGCCCTGCTCGGACATGAACGTGCGGACTGCCTTCAACAGCGCACGATCGACCAGCGTGTCGTCGCCGCTCTCGGATGTCACGTCCAGGCGGCTGCGGATCAGCGGCACGTCGGCACTGCGATCGCCGCGCTTCAGCACGGGACCGGACGGGATTGCGGGCGGCGGTGTGGTAACGCCACCGCGCTCGGCGAGATAGGCGCGGCGCAACAGCTCGAACTGCGGATGCTGCGGGTGGAAGCTGCGCAGCGCTGCGCTGACGTCGCCACGGGCCGCGATCTGGCGTAGCACGTCCGAGGCATAGACGGCTGCGGACGGCTTCTGGTCGAGCCAGAGGCTGAGCTTCGTCGGATCGATGCGGCCGCCACGCGCATAAAACGCATAGCGTGTGACAGCGAGCGACACCTGAACCTCAGCGGCGACGACCTCGGCTTCCGACGGGTGATTTGTCAGAATTTCGGGAACGGGGAAGTCAGCGGCATCGAGGCCGTAGTCCCCTGCGTTCTGCATCGCCGTCACGGCTTCCCAACCGCGCGGCAGGTATCCGTCGGCGTGGATCCAGAGCGGCGTAGCACCCTCGGCGCCGTAGTAGCCTGCGAGTTCCGAAAGCCAGCTCTTGGCGAGATCGTCGGACGGCGACAGGCCGCGTTTCTCGATTTCAGCAAGAATTGGCCCGATCAGGGCATGACGTGTCGCGTGAACCTGCTCGACTGCCTCGGCCGGCACCGTCGGCGCAACCTGGGCCTGCTCTGACGCAGGGGCGGCGTTGGCCTGCCGCATCTGGTCTGCCGTGCCCTGGCTCAGGGCTGGAGGGGCTATCGCCGCAACCGCAAATGCGGCGATGACATAGGACTTCAACGTGTTCACGACGGGATCTCCTTAAACGCTTGCGCCGACACTAGAGGCCAATGCGCCAAGCCTCGGTACCATCTGTCAAATTTTTATAGAAATGGTTGACGGCAGCCAAATGGCGGCAAGCTCAGAATAGTCTATGAAATCAGCGTGGCGCGTTCAGCCCGCAATATCGGCGAAACACCTGTTCGCGATGACCTTTCTGACGGCCGGTGTCGGTTCTCCGGTCCCCGTTCCGTCAACGACACATTGACGCGTTCTGTTCCCTCAGCCCGTGCTGTTGAGGGAGGCATGAAGCTCCGGCGCATCCGCCGACACTTCGAGAACGCTCTGGCCTTGACGCTTGCGCCCATATTCATCGATCAGAGAAATCGATAGGCGATACGCGCCGGGTGCGAGGTCGCGAGGCAATGGCGCCGTCCAGATGTGCGACGAGGCCACCGGCGTCACCCAGGGTTTGAACGATGCTCCGGCGCGGGCCAGCATCGCCGCGAACGCCGGGTCGGGCATGGATTCATGTTGCATCGGCCGCGGCCCGCCACCCAACCGGGCGACCTCGTAGCTCACGCTCGTGCGCGGACCGCCGTCGAACACGTTGGCGACGAGACGGCAGGCGCCGAGGCTTCCCTGCGGAACGGGATCACCGGCGGCGACACCGGGCCCCACGACCGACACACGCATCGGCAAGCTATCGGCCGGCCGCGAGGCGGCGACGAAGCGGGTGGTGTAACGGTTGCCCTCCACCTCCAGCACGTGGTGGCCGCGCGGGCTGCCATCCTGGCAATCGGCAATCGGCACGTCGCGGTGATCGGTGGGGCCACCCCACCAGCAGCCCGACGCCGTCGCCAGCACGTGATGATGATGCGGCGCGGCGGCAAGGAAGCCCTGCGCTTCGCCGAGATAATGGTGTTCGGCCGTATGCGTGTGGCCGGAGAAGCTGACAGTGTGCGGATAGGGCGACAGCATGCGCATCAGCTCTTCCGCGCCGATGACGTGCGGCACTGGATCGGCCACGTCGGGCCGGCTCATCAGCGGAATGTGCATCGACAGCACGATCAAGCGGTCGCGCGGCGTGTGCGCCAGCACGTTGCGCACGAACGCCAGCTGATCGGCGGGAATTTCCGCGCCGTAGTTGCGCTCGCCGCCGGGGGTTCGCGACACGTTGCTGAGCATGATGAACGTGGCGCGGCCATGCTGGAACGCGTAGTGGCACGGGCCGAACGTGCGTTTCCACGTTTCGAATGCGAAGCGCGTGTCGGTCGCTTCCGCGTTCATGTCGTGGTTGCCCGGGCAGTGATGCCAGGCCATGCCGGTCGTTCCGATCAGATCGAGATAGCGCGGGAAGAGCGTCAGGTCGTCGAACACGACGTCGCCGTGCACGATGGCGAACGCCGCCTTCGTGTCGAAGGCCGTGGCCGCGAGATCGGCGCCGAAGAACGACATCTCCCGGCTCGTCTGCGGTTGCGGATCGGCCAACAGCAGCGCTTCGAACGTGTCGTTCTCGTCGGCCGGCTGCAGCGGGAAGTCGATGTAGCGTGGCACGGGGCCGGTGGGTGCGACGCCCGGGTAATGCAGCTTCAGCGTATCGGGCGTACCGGATGGCTGGTGCAGATACGAAAAGCGCGGAACGCCGCCGGCACCCAGCGGCGCCGACCAGCCCGAGGGCTTGATGACGAACACGCTGTCGCCGTCGCGGAGAGCCAATTGCCAGCGGCCATCCGCATCGGTGCGCACGACGTCGCGACCGTTGGAGACGAGCACACCGGCGATGCCGGGATCGCTGAAGCGGCGCTGGCCTGTGCCGCTGCGATCGTGAAACACGAAGCCCGATGCGCGCTGCGAAGCTGCCGCATCAGCAGGCCCGGAGGGATGCGACCACGCGGGCAGCAGGCCGAACGCCGCAGCGGCACCGCCGGCACCGAGCATGATCTGGCGGCGGGATACACCCGAGCGGTGGGACCGCTCCTCTTCGTCGCCTACGGTGGCGGTATCGAACACCGTCATCGTCGCTCCAGGTTCGCTGCGCATCCGGCCGGAGCCGAAGGCATGAAAATCTGGTTTGCGAGATACGCGCGATTCATGACACGCGGGTATCGGGCCGATGACGGCTGCGTGACAGCGGCAGCTTGTAGCGCGGTTTGGTTAGCGGCGGTCGCGGCGCACGAGCATCAGCGGCGGCTTGGCGTCGTCGGCAACGAAAGTGCCTTTGTCGCCGGGCGCGAACGTGAAGCTGTCGCCCTCCGTGCCGTACAGCATCAGGTTCAGGCCTTCGATGCGCCAGGATGCCAGCTTCAGGCGCGTCAGCGTCTCGTCGCAGCCGTCCTCCAGCTTCAGCGCGTAGCTCTCTTCGCCGCCGGGCGGAGGCTGATCGGAGAACGTGATGCGGCAGAGATCGGCGCCGCCGCTCTGCAATGCGGTCCAGGTGCCGAAGATCGTCCTCGCGTTCGGCACGGCGCTGACGCCGGCCGGTGCCTTGATCAGCAGCAGCACGTCGCCCGGCGCGCCGTCGCTGGCATACGTGCCGTCTTCCTTCTCGGTGAAGCCGATCACAGTCTCGCGCTCGGGCCCGGAAAAGGCGATGCCGCCATTCGTCTGATCGAAACGCCAGGCGATCGCCGTCATCAGCATGGTTCTGACGCCGAGACAGGAAGGCGACTGGCGTAATTCGTAACCGCCGATCGCCTCGTTGGTGCGCAGCTGCACGCGGCAGCCGGGGCGGCCGTCTTCAGGCGCCAGCAGCCAGTCGCCGGCGGTGGCCTTGACGATGTCGTCGGAAACCTGGGCGTGCGCGGGCGCGGCAACGATCGTCAGTGCCAGAACGAAGGCTGAGAGGTGGCGCAGCTGCAATGGAAACTCCTGATGGGCGAGGCCGTGATTACTTGCCGCAGGTGTCGAGCGCCTGTTTGCGGCGCTGCAAGGCCGCCTGCCACTGCTGCGGCGAAGCGGATGCACACCATGACATGTGGCCCTTGGCGTCGGCGCTCCAGTCCGGCCCCTTCAGGTCGCACTTGCTCTCTTCGTTCTGCTTCTGCTGCTGCACGGCGAGCTTGGCGTACATCTCGCAGTTGGCCTGGGCGGATGCGGAGGGAGCCGCAGCCAGAAGGGTGAGGCCCGCGGCCCATCCCGCAACGGCCCAACTCATGGTCTTCAACATCTTTGTCTCCGCTCCACCCGGCCGTTCAGCGGCGCGGATTATGCGTTCAGACGCTACCCGTGTACATATGAACCCGCACTGAATGTGGCACCGCCCTGCCGTTCAGCCCGGACGATCGACCTGATGCGGAACTGAAC
>JAKAXS010000158.1 GCA_021816505.1 Pseudomonadota bacterium | reverse complement strand
TGCTCCAGATCGGTTTGCCCGCGTCGATGTAATACTTTTCCAGCTTCGGCACATTGTCCTGCATGGCCTTGGCGACGGTCATGTGGCCCTCGGACATGTTGGATTTGTTGTTCGTGACCTGGAACACCGTCTTCAGCATCGCCTCGCGCTGGTCTTTCGGCAAGCCCATGCTGTCGACCACCATCAACGGGCCATCGACGAGACCGGTGTAGGACGACTTCGAACGCTTGTTCATGAAATCGCCCGTTGCGCGCATCGGCTTCATGGGCTGGCTGACGCAGGACGGCACGCCGGACGCCTTCAACGCTTCGGGCTTGGCCGGATCGCAGTTGCGCAGCGACAGCAGCGACCACGCGAACTCCGAGCAGTACATGCCCAGCGGTTTGTCCGGCAGCGACTGGCCGAGCGCAGCCTGTCCCAACTCCTTCACGAACGTCAGCGGCTTGCCGTCGTCGAACTTCGGCGCGTTGTAATCGTCGTTGAAGTTGATCTGCGTGGGATAGATCTTGCCCCGCCCGTCCCGCAGTTTGCTGCCCCAGGCGGCGATATTGGCGCGCTGCTGCTCGGTAAGATTGCGCGGCCTGATCACGTGGATCATGTTGAGCGTGCGATAATGCTCGCTGGTGAAGCCCACATGGACGGCGTCCATCGGGTTGTCGATGTTGTAGAGCTGGCCGCCCTTCACGTACGCGACGCCGGTGTGGCTGATGCCCATCTGAACATTGGGATAGGCGCCGCCGCCGCCCCACTCCGGACGGAAGGTCAACAGGATGTCGCCGGTCTGGACCAATCCGGATTTGGCCAGGCGATCCGGCCAGCCGGAGCGCTTTGTCACGACGAGGCGGAGACCGACCTTCGAATTCTCCGGGTGGCGATACTCCACCAGGGTGTCAGAGGTGTTGATGTCGTCGGGGAGCTTGGCGCGCGAGCTGTCGGGCATCGCGAAGAAGGGGGGGATCTTGTACTTGGTCGCCATCATCTTGTTCACGCGATCGCCCGGCGTGAACGTTTTGGCGATGGCGGGTGTGACAGAGAGCAGCAGCCCGGCGGTCAGGGCGGACAAGCCGCACCACCGCATATGCTTCGCAACGATCATGAATTCCCCCAGACGCGGAACGTTTCTGGATGAATTTCTAACACGTTGAAGATGTCGGGCTGAAGGGCAGGCAGGGCACGGTGGCAAAAGAAAAGGCCGGCATTGCTGCCGGCCGTAGTGAGAGAAGGTCTAGGTCGAGAATGTGTGCAACACTCTCCCGGGCACAGTTGCGCAAGGCGTTGTCATAATGAAGGAATCTATTGTCGCACGCGTGGGGACCGCGCGTGCCGGATGCGTGTTATTCGCGCGACGCCCGCCTGACATTTGATCAGTGCCGGCCGAAAATGCGTTGCGAACAAATGGCGAACATGCTGAGTTTGCCTCAGAGAAACGAGGCAACGATTTGCAGGGAGGGCCTGCACGTGAGTGTGCCCCAACACCATGCATCGCCGGCTCCAGAGGTGGTGCGACGGATCATCCACGTCGACATGGATGCGTTCTACGCGTCGGTGGAGCAGCGCGACAATGCCGAGCTGCGCGGCAAGCCTGTCGCCGTCGGCGGATCGAAGCTGCGCGGCGTGGTGGCCGCGGCGAGCTACGAAGCGCGACGCTTCGGCGTGCGCTCGGCCATGCCGTCCGTGACGGCCAAGCGCAAGTGCGCCGAACTCATTTTCGTGAAGCCCCGGTTCGAGGTCTACACCGCCGTCTCGCGGCAGATCCGTGACATCTTTTCCGACTACACGGACTTGGTCGAGCCGCTGTCGCTCGACGAAGCCTATCTCGACGTGACCGACCTGCGTGGTGCCGCGTCGGCGACGGAAATCGCGGAGACCATTCGCGCACGCATCCGGGCGGAGACCGGGCTCACGGCATCGGCCGGCGTTTCCTACAACAAGTTCCTGGCGAAGATTGCGTCCGACTATCGCAAGCCTGATGGTCTCTATGTCATCACGCCGCGCATGGGGCCGGCATTCGTCGAAGCGCTTCTCGTCGGCAAGTTTCATGGTGTGGGGCCGGCGACAGCGCAGCGCATGCAGCGTCTGGGGCTGGAGACCGGGCACGACATCAAGTTGCAGTCGCTGGAATTCCTGCAGCAGCACTTCGGCAAGGCGGGAGCGTACTATTATTCGATCGCGCGCGGCGTCTGCCATCGCCAGGTGAAGCCGCACCGCGTCCGCAAGTCGGTCGGTGCGGAGCGTACGTTCTTCAGCGACCTCTATACGTTCGGCTCGGCGCAGGAGGCCTTGCAGGAGGTGCTCGACAAGGTCTGGCGCCATTGCGAGCAGGCCGGTCTGCGTGCGCGCACGTTGACGTTGAAGGTCAAGTACAGCGATTTCCAGCAGATCACGCGAAGCCGCACGGGCGAAGCGCCATTGGCGTCTAGATCGGAGATCGAGCAGATCAGTTCAACTTTGCTCGCGCCGATCTTTCCGCTTGCGAAATCCATTCGACTTCTCGGGGTTTCGCTGTCCTCGTTTGCGAACGCGGGCGAGGCCAGCGCGGATCATGAGCAACTGGCGCTGACGCTCTAGTCTGAAACTCGAACGTGGTGCTCAAAGCAGATCGCGCAGGCGATAATAGAGCATGCCGAGCGCGAGGAGCTGGTTTCCGGCCCAGCGGCCGATGGGCAGCCGCATGTGGTGGATGCGTTCGAACAGGTCGAACTTTTCAGTCGTGCCGCAGATCGCGTCGGAAAGAACTTCGGCGGCGATGTGCGAGAAGTTCACGCCGTGGCCACAGTAGCCTTGCGTGAAATAGACGTTCGGCTCCAGCCGGCCGATGGCCGGAATGCGGTTCAGAACGATGTCGATGCGGCCGCCCCACTCGAAGTCGATGCGCGTATTCGCCAGTTGCGGGAAGATCTCGACCAGACGCGGCTGCATCGTAGCGGTCAGCGAACTGGGATCGCGGTTGGAGTAGTTGCAGCGCCCGCCGAACAACATGCGGCGGTCTGCGGTCAGACGGTAATAGTCGAGCACGATGTTGCTGTCCGCCACGGCAAGATCCTGCGGCATGAGCTGATTGGCGAGTTCTTCGCTCAACGGCTCCGTGCAGATGATGTAGCTGCCGGTCGGGAACGTCAGCCCGAACAGCGGGCCGCGCTGGAATTGATGCTCGGTGCTGCCGGCCAGTACGATGCTGTCCGCCTCGACACGCCCCGCCGCGGTGCGCACGAACGGCTTGGCGCCGCCCTCCAGCTCGATGACCGGGCTGTCCTCGAACACCTTGACGCCGAGGCTTGCGGCAGCTGCCGCTTCGCCCATGACGAGGTTGAGCGGATGCAGATGGCCGCTGCGCCGGTCGATCATGGCGCCGTGATAGGCGCTGGCGCCGAGATACTTGGGAAGCGCCTCGCGCTCGACGAGTTCCCAGTGATCGCCATGGCCGTCTTCGACCATTTCCGCATAATGCTCGCGCAGGCCGGTCATGTGCTTTGCGCGCGCGGCGACCTCCATCCAGCCGTACTTCAGGTCGCAGGCGATGGCGTGCGTCTTGATGCGGCTCTCGATGATGTCGTGCCCGCGATAGCGCAAGTCGCGGATCAGGCGCGTCGCGTCGGCGCCGAGCTGCGCCTTGAGGTTTCCTTCGCCGCTGAAGCCGTAGATCATCTGGCCGCCGTTGCGGCCCGAGGCGCCCCAGCCGATGCGGTTTGCCTCCAGCAGCACGACCGAGCGGCCACGTTCGGCCATCGTGATCGCGGTGTTGATGCCGGAGAAGCCGCCGCCGATCACGCACACGTCCGCCTTCAGCGAACCCTGCAGCTGCGGATAGCGCGTGCGATCGTTGACGGTCGCGGCGTAGTACGAGTTGACGTGCGGCTCGGCCATGCGTCCTGTGCGGCTCTCGCTTCTTGTTTTAGCGACCGTCGCAACAGCGCACGGCGCCCGACTATTTTGCTCCGGCGTCCACCGCGCGTGTCTCCGCCTGCTGCATCACCATCGACCGCTTCTGGGCAATCGACGCGGCGATCACGCCGAGCGCGACGACACCGACGAGCAGGGTGGAAATCGCGTTGATCTCCGGTGTAACGCCCAACCGGACCTGGCTGTATATCTTCATGGGCAACGTCGTGGCGCCGGGACCGGTCGTGAAGCTGGCGATCACGAGATCGTCCAGCGACAGCGTGAAGGCGAGCAGCCAGGCGGAGATCACCGACGGTGCGATGATCGGCAACGTGACCTGCATGAAACTCTTCAGCGGCGACGCGCCGAGGTCCATTGCGGCCTCTTCCACCGACTTGTCGAAGTCGTAGAGGCGCGCCTGGATGACGACGGCCGCGAAGCACATCGTCAATGTGGTGTGCGCGATCGTCAATGTCCAGAAGCCGCGATCGAAGCCGATGGCCACGAACAGCAGCAGCAGCGACAGGCCCGTGATCACCTCGGGCATCACGAGCGGCGCGAACACCATGCCGGAGAACAAGGTGCGGCCGGGAAACCTGTTCATGCGCGTCAACGTGATGGCCGCCAGCATGCCGAGGAAGGTTGCAATGGTGGACGAGACGACGGCGACACGCAGCGTGACCCACGCCGCGCGCATCAACTCCTCGTTCTGGAAGAGGTTGGCATACCAGCGCGTGGACCATCCGCCCCAAACGGTGACGAGCTTGGAGTCGTTGAAGCTGTAAATCACCAGCAGCAGGATCGGGATGTAGAGGAACGCGAACCCGACCGCGATGGACGTGACGTTGAACCAGGACAGACGGCCTTTCATCGCACAGCCTCCCGCTGGTGTTGCTGGTTGCGCTGGAACAGCACGATGGGGATGACCAGGATGAACAGCAGCAGCACAGCCACCGCGGATGCAATCGGCCAGTCGCGGTTGGAGAAGAACTCCGACCAGAGTGTCTTGCCGATCATCAGCGTATCGGAGCCGCCGAGGAGATCGGGGATCACGAACTCACCCATGGCCGGGATGAAGACCAGGAAGCAGCCGGCGAGCACGCCCGGAATGGAGAGCGGGAACGTCACCTGCCAGAATGTCTTCCATGGCGGGGAGCCCAGATCCTGCGCGGCTTCGAGCAGCGAGTTGTTGATCTTCTCCAAGCTTGCGTAGAGCGGCAGGATCATGAACGGCAGGTACGAATACACGATGCCGATGTAGACGGCATACACGGTGTTGTGGATGGTCAGCGGATCGATGCCGAAGTTCGACAGGAAGAGATTGAGCAGGCCCTCCTTCTTCAAGATGCCGATCCAGGCGTAGACGCGGATCAGGAACGAGGTCCAGAACGGCAGGATCACCAGCATCACCAGGAGCGGCTGCCACTCCTTGGGCGCGCGCGCCATGCCATAGGCGATGGGATAGGCGATCAACAGCGTCAGGAACGTCGAGATGCCGGCGATCTTCAGGCTCGACCAATAGGCGTTCGTGTAGAGCGAGTCGCTGAACAGGAACGTGTAGTTCTCGAAATCGAGCTGCGAGAAAAACGCCCACAGATTGGAGAAGTCCAGCACCGGCGTGTAGGGCGGCATCGCACTCGCCGTGTCCGACAGCGAGATCTTGAAGACGATCAGAAACGGGATGAGAAATAGAACCAGGAGCCAGAGATAGGGTATCCCGATCACGATCCAGCGGCGCATTGTCTTCCCCAACCCTTCGAAAGCGTTGCGTTGTTGCGGCGGATATTCGCTTAGCGCGTGAGCACGATGCCCGCGTCGGCCGGCCAGTCGAGCCAGACCTCGTTCTCCCAGTTGATCGTGTTGTCGACCGCCTGAGACGCGTTGGCGCGCAGTGCCGTCACACGCTCATCATTGCCGACCGTGACGTGATAGTGCGAGATCGATCCGAGATACCCGATGTTGTCCACTTTGCCCGGGATGACGTTGGTCGAGCTGGCGGGCTTATCCAGGCCGATGCGAACCTTCTCGGGCCGCAGCGCCAGCCAGACCTGTTGATCCTTCACGGCACCGGCCGGCGGGCTTTGCGCCAGGAAACTGCCCTGGCCATCCACCCAATTGAGTTCGACCTGCCCATCCGGGAGAACGTTCGTGACGCGGCACTCGAGGATGTTCACGTCGCCGATGAACGAGGCAACGTATTGCGACTGCGGCGTCTCGTAGATCTCGCCGGGGGTCGACACTTGAACCAGTTCGCCGTGATCCATCACGGCAATGCGGCTCGAAACCGTCATCGCTTCTTCCTGGTCGTGCGTGACGATGATGAACGTCGTGCCCGTGCTTTCCTGAATGTGCATCAGTTCGAACTGCGCCGTCTGGCGCAGGCGCTTGTCGAGCGCGCCGAGCGGCTCGTCGAGCAGCATGATGCGGGGTTTCTTGGCGATGGCGCGCGCCAGTGCCACGCGCTGCTGCTGACCGCCGGACAATTGATGCGGCTTGCGCTTGCCGAACTTCTTCAGCTCAAGCATGTCCATCGCTTCTTCGACACGCTTGTCGATGTCGGCGGCCGGCATGCCGTCCTGCCGCAAGCCGAAGCCGATATTGCGCTCGACCGTCATGTGGGGAAACAGCGCGTAGGATTGGAACATCATGTTCACCTCCTTGCGCTCGTAGGGTTGGAGATCGGTCACGTCCTTGCCGTTGACGATGATGCGGCCCTCGGTCGGCTTCTCGAAGCCGGCCAGCATGCGCAGAAGCGTGGTCTTGCCGCAGCCTGAGGGGCCGAGAAGCGCGAAGAACTCGCGTTCATAGATGTCCAGCGAGATGTTGTTGACGGCGACGAAGCTGCCGAAGCGAGATCGG